>JBFYOW010000049.1:0-8692 GCA_041303595.1 Actinomycetes bacterium | reverse complement strand
TAACAATAGTTGTGACGAGAGTAATCAAAAATATCGAGAGCCATGCTCGACGAATGGTTCCATCATGGAGAAATACAACTTCGCCTGGCTCGAAGATCTTAAATTTCGGTAGGCCATATTCACTCTGCGAACGCTCCAAGCGAACTCCACCTTGAAGGGCTTGCCATGATTGGCTGTAATTTTCAGTCAAAGTAATTGTGCCAGGACCTGGTGCGATGACCGCACCTAACTGAGTTTCAAGAATTGTTACTTTGCCAGAAAAATTGGTAAAAATTGCACGACCAGTTGGTTCGACAACTTTCCAGACCGTGCCGACATCTGTTGCTGATGCACGATTGAATCCACCTAAACCATCAATCGTTTGAATCAATTCTTCGCTCGCTGGATTCTTTACAAAAACATACTTAATTCCAAAAGCTGCAAATACCTTTGAGCTTCCGACACCGGTGTTATCGATTAACCCTTCAACGGCGCCCGTAATCACATCAGCATTCGGAATTGCGACATCAGGTTGGCCAAGAGTGATTGCTCCCCCTCTAGCGATGAAATAGGCGAGTGAAGTGAGCTGCCCATCTTTTAGCGGTCGGATAACTAGAGTCTTTGCATCACTCTCAATTGCAAGAAACGCCGGCAAGACATCGTCACCATTTCGCTGAACAGGTGAAGCCGCACCAGCTGAAAAGACCCACAATGATGATGTGACGCTGTATGTAAGCGAGACCAACATGACTAGAGCAACTGCAAAATGTTGGTAGTTGATGTGCGCATTCTCAAGTCTGCTGCGAAGATCGTTAAACATAATTACAGCTGCAATGAGGGTGAGAAGTGTGGCAACTGCTATGAATGCACCCGCATAGACCGCCTCGCGATTTGAAGAGCCATTGCCATTAACTTGAAAGGCAGCGGCCGCTCCGGCAAGAAGTAAGAATGCTATTCCTGGTTCGGCAAACTTACGTGCCTGAGATATTGAGAAATAGGCGACCAGTAAAAGCACTGGGATTGGACTCAATGACCACCAAGGTAGAGAACCGGCACCTCCTGGATTAGCCAGAAGGGCGAGATTGCTGCCACCACCTGGCTGCATGATGCCGATTTCAGCAAGAAGTCGTGAAGGGTGAATCAAGTAAGTCAGCGAGGTAGGCAGGCTGAGTGCTACAGGGATGAAGAGCACTATCAATCTGCGTAATGCCCGGGTGATAAATATCTGGTCTCGGTAATTGCGGCCGCATTTAATGAAGTCGCGTGTGATCAAATAAATGGAGGCGATGATTAAGACAATAAACAGTGATGGATTGAGTGATGCAAGCACCCATATGAAAAGTGCGGTCGCATAAAGATTTCTGATTGAGCGGTTTTCAATTTCGTTCCAGTGGCCAAAAATCGCAATAAACATCGGCAGGAGAATTATCAGCGCAACTACGCCAAGGTGACCACCATTGATTGCTGAGATCGAGATTGGTGAAAGCGCGTATAAAAGCGCTGCAAATGCTGAGAGCCAAGGGCTGCTCGTTAAATTCTTGAGGTAGCGGTGTGAGGTCCAGAGGGCAAGAAAAGGTGCAGCAATAAAGAAAAGGGAGATGAAGAAAGGTACGTTTCCAACGGTTAAGAGTGAGCCAATACCGACAAATAGCAACCAGGCAGGTGCGGCAAGATTTGAACCCATTCCAACTTCATGCCAACTTTCGAGAAAGAATCTCCAGATATCACTGGTACCCGCTGGTGAAGTTGCCAATGCCCCACCGGAGATTGAACCCCAACGATGGCGAGTCCAACCAAAGGTAAGAATTAATAGAAAAGTGGCGACAATGACTAGGGGTTTTGTAAAGAAAACTTTCCAAGTGTTATTAGAAAGTGGCTTAAGAATTTCTTCATCTTCGATAAATTCAAGCTCACTGACGATAGGCGCATCGTCAACCTCATTTGGATGAATTCGGGTACGGATGCTTTCGATGATGCGATTGAACCCGCTTCGAATCTGAGTTGCCCGTGATGGAATAAATCGAGCCACGGTACTTGAAGAGACCAGTCGTTGGCTCTTACGAAC
This sequence comes from Actinomycetes bacterium, assembly GCA_041303595.1. Classification (GTDB taxonomy): domain Bacteria; phylum Actinomycetota; class Actinomycetes; order Nanopelagicales; family Nanopelagicaceae; genus Planktophila. The sequence goes on along the minus strand of JBFYOW010000049.1, from coordinate 6,648 downwards.
CTTTCTTGCGCCAATCAACTCTCCTGGATGAATTAATAAAGTTGCGATAGCTAAAATTTCATCACTGGCATAACCTGGTAATTTTGCGAAGAGGTAGGCAATAGAACGAATTGCTGCACCACTTAAAAGTTGCAGTGCCAAGAGTGGCAACTTCCACCACGAAGAATTCGCCAATAGCACATAGGCAGCATTGCGACGATCGAGCAACAAAGGGCGATGCAATGGTGCGCCTTCAATATCAATCGCTCGACGTTCGGAAGAGGCAGCTTGCGCGTGGTAACCAATCGCAGAAGTAACTACCAATACAGAGTGACCGGCAGCATGCACTCGCCAGCCAAAATCAACATCATCGCGGAATAGCTCGAGGTTCTGATCGAAACCACCAAGTTCTTCAAAGACATCGCGACGAATAAGTGCGCCAGCGCTATTTACCGCGAGCACCTCATGATTTCCATCGTGCTGTCCTTGATCGTATTCATGGCTTTCCAGGCCTGTCCATCTCGTTCCGTTGGTTGCGATACTTAAACCAACTTCAAGTAGATGTGTTCGATCATGCCAACCGAGTAGTTTTGGTCCAACCATCACAATGTTTGGTCGTTCTACGACTGCAGCTAGAAGTTCTTCTAGCGCGTTTGGATCTAATGCGCAGTCATCGTGAAGAATCCAGAGCCACTCTTCAACACCTTCGATAGATGCGGGAAGTTGTGATGCACCGTAGCTGATTGCGGCGCCAAAGGAGGTGGTGCGATTTAAAGTAACCGTCGGGATGCGAGCGCCTTTAAGAAGTTTGGCTGAAGAATCTGTAGACCCGGTATCGATTCCAAGAATTTGATCTGCACTTCGGCTCTGCGAAGTGATTGATGCAACGACTTCAGGTAACCAAGTTGCGCCGTCGTGCACTACAAGGAGTGCGGTGACGCGTGGATTACTCATGGAGTGATTATTGCGCGTACTCACCTAAGAAGTGAGTGCGCCTTATGCAGGTCGGCGCTTGAGGCGACGGCGCTCACGCTCGGAGAGACCACCCCAGATACCAAAGCGCTCATCATGAGCGAGCGCATATTCGAGGCATTCCTGGCGAACATCGCATGATTGGCAGACGCGCTTTGCTTCGCGAGTTGAGCCACCCTTTTCAGGGAAGAAAGCCTCTGGGTCGGTCTGAGCGCAGAGTGAGCGCTCCTGCCATGAGAGCTCCATATTCTCGCCATTTGCGAGTTGAATTGTTGGTCCAGCAGTAAGGGCTACTGGCTTACCCGTTGAAGAACCTTCTGGGCGGATCGGCATATGTCGAATCTCCTTGCAGAACTTAGGGCGCAATTCGAGAGTGAATTGCTGCGCTCTAGGAGTGAATTACACCCATGTAATCCCTATAAGTCAACCCCTGAAAGTACTGGCAGGTGGTCACACCTGTGACAAAAGTCGATTTACGGCAGGTTTATAGGCTCAGTAATCGCTGTTGAGAGGTAGTAACGTGATTTTTTTAACCCTGCTGCTAGAACAGTGCCGTGAAATACGAAGCAATGCGAAAGCTCTACCCCATCTTCAATCACAACATCATCGCCAACGATGCAGTCATCAAGTCGAGCCGATGCGCCGACCTTGACCCTCTTTCCCAGAGAGCTCTTGCCGGTGATTGTGGCGGAGGGGTCGACTTCGCAACCAGACATGGCATGGAACTCACCGTCAATGAGATCACGAGAGCCCTGAAAGAGCGCTGCCGGCGTGCCAACATCCAGCCAATAAGCCTGCTCCTTGTATCCGAAGACTGGGCGCCCACTTTCTACCAGCGCTGGAAATGTCTCGCGCTCAATACTAACAACTTCGCCAAGTGGAATTCGATTGATCACAGATGGATGAAAAACATAACATCCAGCATTAATTGAATTGGTGATTGGGTTATCCATTTTTTCAAGGAATGCAGTGACGCGTCCATCGCTATCAGTTGGCACGCAACCAAATGCGCGCGCATCCTCAACTTCAATCAAGTGCAGAGTTGCATCTGCTTTTTTCGCTTCGTGATAATCAATCTGCGCTGCAATCGAATGGCGGCTTAACACATCTCCATTAAAGATAACGATTGGCTCATCACCAATCGTCGCTAAATCAAGCATCTCTGCGGCGTTGCGAATCGCGCCACCTGTTCCGAGTGGTTCTTTCTCAACAGCGTAGAGAATTCTCATCCCCCACTCTGAGCCATCTCCAAAATAAGGTGTAAAGACCTCAGAGAGGTATGAAGTTGCTAATACCAAAGTGTGAATACCTGCCCGTTGTGCGGCAAGAATCTGATGCTCTGTCACAGGAAGTCCTGCAACTGGCAGCATGGGCTTGGGTGATTCAGATGTGAGCGGTTTCAAGCGGGTGCCAAAACCGCCTACCAGTAATATTCCAATCGCCATCTTTAACCCTAAATCTCCTTAAGCAGACGCGATGCTGCTTCATCGATTTGCAGATCTGTTGCAGTCATAGCGATACGAATATGTTGCGAACCTTTTTCGCCATAGAAAATACCTGGCGTTGCAAGAATTCCTAATTGAGCCAGCCATGCAACCGATGCCCAGCAATCTTCATTACGAGTCGCCCAGAGATAGAGCCCGGCATCAGAGAAATCAATGGTGAATCCCGCTGCTTGCAGGGCTGGTATCAGACGCGCTTTTCGTGAGTTGTAGCGATCCCGCTGCTGCGCCACATGCTCTGAATCCGAGAGTGCGGCAACCATCGCCTTTTGTATAGGTAGCGGCACCATCATTCCGGCATGTTTACGTACTTCAAGAATTTGCGCGATAAGGATTGGGTCCCCGATTACAAAAGCGCCGCGGTAACCAGCGAGGTTAGATCGCTTTGAAAGTGAGTGCACTGCAAGAATATTTTTATTATCACCATCTGTGTAATTCAGAATCGATGTCGGAGTTTTGTTGGTACCAAATTCGAGGTAGCACTCATCTGAGACAACTACTCCCCCAGTTCTGCGTGACCATTCAATCGCAGCGCGATATTCGCTTTCGTCATGGACGCGACCAGTGGGATTTGATGGCGAGTTAACCCAAGCTAACTCGGCTGGTGGCCATGAGGTTGCGTCAATATCAACTGGTGTTGCTTTTGCCTTAGCTAAGAGCGCACCCACTAAATATGTTGGGTAAGCAACATCGGGATAGAGGACGCTCTCTGCTGTTAAGAACGTTGGAAGCCATGCGACAAACTCTTTCGAGCCGATAAGTGGAAGCACACCAAAATCACCAGTTGCACCAAGGTTTGCCCTTCCCCAATCAGTTATGGCAGCACGGAGCTCGGGAGTTCCAATAGTGACGGGATAACTTGGTGAGTTTGATGCATCGCGAAGTGCGCTCTGAATAAATTCAGGAGTGGGGTCAACTGGTGTACCTACTGAGAGGTCAATAATTCCAGCTGGATGTTCTTTCGCAGTTACGCCGAAGGGAGCGAGCGCATCCCACGGGAAATCAGGAAGTTTGTGGCCCAAGAGCGCTTACATCTGCGTGGTCAGTATTTGTCTGCCCCACCTTTGATGCTCCGCCAGGTGAACCTAGCTCGATAAAGAATTCAGTGTTGATCTTCTTGTAATCCTGGAACTGTCCTGGGACATCATCTTCGTAGTAGATCGCCTCTACTGGACATACTGGTTCGCAAGCTCCGCAATCCACGCACTCATCTGGCTGGATGTAGAGCATTCGTGAACCTTCATAGATGCAATCCACTGGGCACTCTTCGCGACATGACTTATCTTTCACATCGACGCAAGGCTGGGCAATCACATAGGTCACGGCGGGCCTCCTTCGTTTAAGGACTTGGGCAGGCGGCAATTCTAACCATGCAGAGAGGTTAAATGCTGAATATGGTTGACCCATGGCCTTTGAAGGTGAAATGTCTGCTGCAATCGGCAACCGAGTCTCGATCCGCCTTTTAGAAAAGACGGGAGATGGCGAGAATTTTCGAGACCTGCTCGGCGTATTACAGGATGAGACAACTATCGTTAAACGCGATGGCTCACTCGTGCACTTTGATCCAACCGAGATTGCATTCTTTCGCGTAGTTCCCGTCTTTAATAGACGAGATAGCTCCTCCGCCAATCTCGCTCTCTATGACACACGTAACCGCGCCGTGGAAGAGATTGCAGAGCCCGAAAGTTCAGTCACGGTTTATTGCTGTGGCCCCACGGTCTATCGCGATGCCCATGTAGGGAATATGAGAACTTTCTTACTCGCCGATTTAGCTGTTAGAGCGCTAGAACTTGCCGGGCATCAGGTAACCCTGATTCAAAACATTACCGACGTTGGACATATGGCCGAGGATATCGTCGGCGAAATTGAGAGCGGCGAAGATAAGGTCGTTGAAGAAGGTCGTCGACAATCTTTATCCGCATTAGAGATTGCCCAGAAATATGAAGGAAAGTTTCATAGCGACCTCGCATTACTCAATATTCGCCCGGCCAATAAGTATCCGCGTGCCAGTGAGAGTATGGATTTGATTATTGATTCGATCAGCAAACTCATTAGTTCGGGCGCTGCATATATCGGTAGTGACTCCAATGTCTACTTCGACGCCCAGCGCTTTGAAAGTTATGGGGCAATCAGCGGAAATAAACTTGATCAACTTAAACCTGGTCACCGTTATGAATACACAGGTGATGGCGGGAAGAATTTTCATGCGGATTGGGCGCTCTGGAAAGTTGCAGCTGAGCGGAGTGAGATGGTCTGGCCATCTCCATGGGGTATTGGTTTTCCTGGTTGGCATATTGAATGTTCGGCGATGTCACTGCACTATCTTGGTGACTCAATAGATCTTCATATCGGTGGAATTGACCTGCGCTTTCCGCACCATGAAAATGAGCGAGCACAAACTAATTCAATGGCTGGCAGCGATGTTGTTAAACACTGGCTCCATGGCGAACATCTGCTCTTTGAAGGTAGAAAGATGTCGAAGAGCGCGGGCAATGTGGTCTTGGTCAATGACTTGATTGGAAAAGGACTTGACCCGTTAGCGCTTCGACTGGCGTTGATGGAGAACCGCTATCGCTCGCAGATGGACCTCACTTGGGATTCATTGAGTGCCGCTGATTCGACTTTGCGCCGTTGGCGTACTTGCCTTACATCTTGGGGTGATTCGATGGAATGTAAATTTGACTCAGAGATAAATTCTTTAATTATGAATGATCTGGACCTACCTAAGGTCTTAATTCGGCTTCGTAGTATTGAAAAAGATAAGACAATCGGCGAACAAGATAAACGTGCGATTTTTCTCTATGCAGATCAAGTACTCGGACTAGATCTTGATCGACCAATCGAGCCAGTATTAGAGCTTACGGGAGAAGCACTTCAACTCTTTAATGAAAGAGCATCAGCACGTGCTGCAGGAAATTGGAGTGAGAGCGATCGATTACGTGATCAATTGGCTGCACTTAAGATTGAAGTGCGCGATGGCAAAGAGGGCCAAAGTTGGGTGAAAATCCTTTAAATTGTTTTTATGTACGGGCAGCGACGGCGAAGAGAACAATCAAAGTGCCAAGTAGTAGCAAGGTAGAGCCAACACCATCGCCTTGAACCAGTAGTTCTTGCCCTTCGCCAAAGGTTGATCCGCGCAAGAGAACGGCGATCCAGCCAAGTGCGGCAATCCACTTAAATGAGCGAGCGGCAAATGTGCGTCCAATTAGCCAAATTGCTAGATAAGAGAAGAGGAGTGAAGCAATTACACCAAATGGTGGCACGCTCTGGTGAATCAAGATTGCAATGACGCCAGTAAAGGCACCGCTTAGCAGTGCAAGTAGATAGCGCACTTAGATGCTGACTCCGGAGAAGAGATCGTTCTCTCGCTCTTGCGAATCGCCTTCAGTACTTTTCTGGCCTTTAACCAATGTGTAGTACTCATTTCCCCACACTTGTAGCCCCAAATTATTGGAGAGCGCAAAGAATGGACCGTCTACAGCAATTTGTGTTGCATGAGCACGCATGGCATCCATCTTTTGATCGACATACTCGTTGCCATCAATATGCGCCGTAACAAATGAATCATCCTTACAGAAAGGGAAATCGTCTGCATTATCAACTCCCATAAAATCTGAACCAAGGGCTTTCATCTTCTCAATGCCTTCTTGAATCACAGAACGAGGCGTTACATTCCAATAAATCTTGGAGATGTTCCAACTGCTCTTCTCGGCTGCAGCCATTGCAACTCGGTGAGCTTGAATGTGATCTGGGTGGCCATATCCGCCAAATTCATCGTAGGTAATCATCACATGAGGTTTTACTTCATCAATGATTGCCTGAAGATGATCGGTGGCTTCATCAAAGTTTGCATTCCAAAAGTTATCTGGTCGCTTATTTGGTTCTGTCTCCATCATTCCGCTATCGCGATATTGAACATGCGGTGCGCCCAAGAAACGATAATCCTTAACGCCAAGTGCCTTCATCGCATCAGCAAGTTCGACTTCACGATGTTCGCCTAGGAGATCGTCGTGAGTAGCTGCTTTATGTGCATGCGCCTCAACCAGAACTTCACCTTCTTCTCCGCGAGTACAGGTAACCAATGTGACATCAGCACCGAGCGCTGCATACATCGCCATAGTCGCGCCATTATTAATCGTCTCATCATCAGGATGAGCGTGTACCAATAGAAGGCGATAACCCTGATACGAACTCT
>JBFYOW010000048.1:0-8917 GCA_041303595.1 Actinomycetes bacterium | reverse complement strand
CGGTATTGAGGATTCGGTAGTCGATTCCAAGATGCATCTTCATTCCGAATTTTGAGCCTAGTACCAATTGCTCTGGGCCGCTGATATTTGAGGTAATGGTCTGGCTGCCATCAAAATCGCGATGACGCTTGGGATTAGCCAGGATTGAGAAGATTGTCTTAGGAGCAGCATCGATGATGATGCGTGCAGATTTAATCTTAGGATTTCCCGTATCAAATATCTCCGAACGCACTTTTTTCTCACTCATAGAGTTGATGCTAAACCATTTTCAATAAAGGGTGAAGTAGGCTAAATGGGTGGAAATATATGCAGATGAGGCGAAAGAGCGTTGGGGGGACACCGACGCCTTTAAACAATCAACGTCTCGAACCTCAAAATACACTAAAGATGATTTTGCGGCCGCGAAGGTAGATCAAGAGGCAGCGACCGAGATGTTTGTCGTCGCCTATGGCAATAGTTATGCGGTTACATCAGAACAAGCTCAGGCAGCGGTAGTAGCTCATCGCGCTGCGATATCAAAGTGGTTTTATGACTGTTCCATCGAAATGCAGAAGAATTTAGCAGTGATGTATATCGAAGACCATCGTTTTAAGGCTTACTACGATGGCCGCGTCAGAGGTTTAGCGCAGTACGTTCATGACGCGATTATGGCTCAATAAGAACTAAGGCTTACTAACCTTAAACATCAGCGCTGCTATTGCCGCACTAACAATCGATGCAACAATTACCGCGAGCACAGCAATATCTTGAATTTGAGAGTCACTAAAGGCGAGTTGGGCAATAAAGATCGAGACGGTAAAACCGATACCAGCAGCACTTCCGGTTGCACCCAAGAGGCGAATGTTCGTGCCCTTCGGGAGTTCAACCAGCTTTAATTTTCTCGCGCCAAGTGATGAAGCTAGGATTCCAATTGGCTTTCCAAGAACCAATCCTAAGAAAATACCCCACGCAACAAGAGAAGTTGCAGCAGATTCAATTGTCTCGGTTGTGATTTTTACACCAGTATTGGCAAAAGCAAAGAGCGGGACAACAATAAATGAGCTCATTGGATGCAGCTTGTGTTCTAGCCACTCAATGACTGAACCATTCTCGTCGCGCGCAATATTTGGAGTGAGTAATCCAAGGATGACGCCAGCAAGCGTTGGGTGAACGCCTGTCTTGTAGAGAGCAAACCAGAGAAATACTCCAGCGATGACGTAGACAGAAGTTGATACAACTCCCACTTTTTTCATTAAAAGAATCCAAGCAATCACTATCGCTGCGGCAAGCAGCCATGAATACGCGATGCCAGTCGAATAAACAAAAGCGATAATAAGAATTGCACCGATATCGTCGATGACAGCAAGGGCTAGCAGGAACGACCTCAAAGATTCTGGTGCGCCTGTTCCGATCATCGCAAGTAATCCGACGGCTAGCGCAATATCAGTTGCAACAGGAACTCCCCAGCCGCCAGCTTCAGTCCGGCCGGCGATAGCAAGATAAATCAGCGCAGGTACTGCCATGCCGCCAAGGGCTGCGATAAATGGCATCAACGCTTTCTTAAATGAAGCTAAATGCCCAGATGTAAGTTCGCGCTTGATCTCGAGCCCTACTACAAAGAAGAAAATAGTCATCAATATGTAGTTAATGACTTTCTGAACCGTAAGTGAGATGGAGAAAACGCCAGCACCTAAATCAAATTTCACTGAAAAGGCATCGAAGTAACTCTGAGAAATTGGCGAGTTGGCAACGGCAAGACCGAGCGCCGAGGCAATCAAAATGAGGATGCCGCTGCTCGATTCGTTATCGAGGAATACTCGAAGTGCGCTCTTCTTTGCCTTCATGGGGTAACTGTATTAGGAAAGTGCTTCCGAAGCGGATACTTTTCGAAGTTAGTTAGAGGTCCATTTGAGTTCCGAGCGTAATCACTCGGTTCTCAGGTAGTCCAAAGTAGCTAGATGCAGTTGTTGAGTTGCGATGAAGTATTCCAAAAACCTTCTCTGTTGCACCCTTGAGTGCTCCCTCTGAAGATTCTAGGAACTTACGATCTGCCAAATAATAGGTACATTCGGCCTCTTCTTCTTTGCTCATCACACTCTCAATAATTGATTGCTGCACATTAACGTCCTGCTTAAAGCCAACCCAGATATAGAGTTGCTTGACACGGTCATTGACTTCTTTAAGAATCGGTTTCGCCGTAACTATTGGAACATCTCCTTGAATGACACTGACAATCAAAATCTCCTTAGGGCAAGAATGAAGATTGTTGAGCTGTGCGACAAGTGCTTGCGGAACTTTGAGTGCAGAGGACGATAGATAGATACCGGTATCCGGAATAATCGAAATACTTCCAGAAGTGATTCGCTCCTCGACATCTTCCCAAGACATATCTTGCTTCTTGAGCGCCTGCTCAAGGGCTGACTGGCCTTTGCGCCAGACCCACATCAGGTAGGTGATTGCGCCACCAATAACTAGCGGCACCCATGCGCCCTTAAAGAGTTTAGTTACAGTCGCCAAGAAGAATGAAAGATCGATTAAGACCAGAACTGGAATAACCAGAACCAGCGACTTCTTGCTCCACTTAAATTTCTCCGCAGCGATATAGCCAAATGCCAAGGTAGTCATCAACATTGTTGCAGAGATTGCAAATGAGTAAGCGTTTGCAAGTGCTGCCGAAGTTTTGAAGTTAACAACAAGGAAGATCGAGCCAAGGCCAACGATGAGGTTAACGGCAGGAACATAGATCTGACCGACAACAGTGCTACTGGTATGCACAACCTTCAGACGAGGCAAGAGACCTAAACGCACTGCTTGACGTGCAAGTGAGGCCACGCCTGTAATCAGCGCTTGCGAGGCGATAATCGTTGCCAGTGTTGCTAGAACAACCAAGTAGATACGAACACCATCATTTGGGGCGAGTGCAAAGAAGAGACTCTTCTTTGTCCCAGGATCTTCAATCGCGACCACGGCTTGTCCCAAGTAGTTAAGTACTAGTGCAGGTGCGACGATAAAGATCCAGCCAATGCGGATTGGGCGCTTTCCGAAGTGACCTAAGTCCGCATATAAAGCTTCAGCGCCAGTGATTGCCAAAATCACGGATGAAAGAATAATGAAGGTGTGGAAGCCGTGATGGAGCACGTAGTCGATTGCGTACGTTGGAAGGAGCGCCTCAATTACCTCTGGACGCTCTTGAACTCTAATAAATCCGAGATAACCCAAGGTCGCAAACCACAGAAGAATAATCGGACCAAATATCTTTCCGAGTAAGTTGCTGCCTTTATATTGAAAACCGAAGAGGGTAACGAGAATAAGTACTGTAAGCGGAACTGTCCAAGAAGCAAGATCAGCATTTAGGGTTTCAAGTCCTTCAGTTGCTGAAAGAACAGAAATTGCTGGCGTAAGCATTCCATCGGCAACGAGCAGTGCGGTACCTAGCAGAAGAAACAGTACGAAGAAATACTTTCTTCCTCCGGTTGCATTACGCACCTTACCTGGCAAAAGTGCGAAGAGAGAAAGAATTCCGCCTTCACCATTGTTATCGGCACGAAGAACGAAGACGAGGTACTTCAACGTGACCACCAACATCAACGACCAGAAAATCAGTGAGACAACTCCGTAAATGTCATAGAGCTCAGTGCCGGCTGTATGGAGTGATTCGCGGAGGGCATAGATTGGACTTGTTCCGATATCACCGAAGACAACCCCTAGGGCACCTAAAGTGAGCGCGCCAAGTGAACCGTGTTTGCTTGCCTTAGACATCGAAACCCCTCGATCGGAATGCTATTTGCCGAGAGGCGTTGTCAGGCCGCTCAAGCCCAAGTTTAGCCGTGGTTAATCTGGCTACTGACCAGAGGTAACTTCAGCGCAACGCTTGGAAATCGAGTCCGTAACTCTCTTTAATTCAGTCTTCGTCGCTTCGGCAGAATTCGTGGCCTGAAGTGCATTTGTTAGCGACTTGAGATCTTCAGCCAATCCGCTAGAAAGTAGCGCCCGTGCTGGTTCGCCAACCAGCGAATCTAGAGTGGACACCAATGTTGAATCGATGATTCCAGTTTGATAGTTGTTTGCGATTGTATTGATAGTTGAATTTAGCGCAGAACAAGCTGTCGCATCAGCTGCCTGCCTAGCAATATCCTGAACGCCACATCCGGTGACAGTTACAGCGAGGAGTAAGGCGGGCAGAAGATGCTTAATTCTCATGCGGGAATCATTCAGTAGTTGTCTTAATTAATCTCACTGAAAAGCCCCGTATTTAAATCTCTATGAATATTTTAAAGATTGCTAGTGCAATTGGATAAGCGAGAGATTAATCCTTGAACTTACGGACTTCCTGTGGCCAGCCGCAAGCTACAGCGACCTTGGCACCCCACATTTTTGCCTCTTCATCAGTTGCGACATTGATGATTGTCATTCCACCGAGGAACTCACCGGTTGTTGTAATTGGCCCGCTGGCATTGCCGGCATCATCAAAGCCAACCGCTGACTCAATCTCTTCTTCTAAACCGCCAGCAAAGACGAGCACACCCGCGGCTTTCATCTCTGCAACGACTGCACGAGAGAGAGGTCCGCGCGGAATAAACCACTCTTCAGGATGATCGCCGACCCACTGCTGATTAAAGTAAATAAGGTATTGAGACATGGCGCAATCTTACAGAAAGAGAGCCGCCCTATAGGTCGGAGATTGACTCTATAGGGCGGCTCTTAAACACACCTCGCAATTATTGAGATGTGACTACTTACTCCTCAAGGCGAATCTTTGGGAGCCTGCGCTCGATGAAACTTGGCAGGTACCAGTTCCATTTACCCGCTAATTGCATCAGGGAAGGAACTAGAGTGGATCGAATAATCGTTGCGTCAATCAATACAGCAACTGCTAATCCGACTCCAAATAGCTGAATAGTTCTCTCTCCCAGGAACACGAAGGCCATAAAGACCACGATCATGATTGCAGCTGCTGCAGTGATGATTGATCCCGTTGCCGCTAGCCCCTTTGAGACAGATTCCTTTGAGTTCCCACTCTTGATGTACTCCTCATGAATTCTCGATACTAAGAAGACCTCGTAGTCCATCGATAACCCAAAGAGAATTGCAAACAACATGATTGGTAGGAACGATTCAATTGGACCCGCGGAAGTTCCAAATATCGGCTCAAACCAACCCCATTGGAACCCGGCGACAACGACACCGAACGCGGCACAGATTGAGAGCAAGTTCATTGCCGCAGCCTTAATTGGAATCAAAACACTTCTAAAGAGAATCATCAATAGCAGCATGCTCAGAATCACGACCGCAAAAATGAAGTTAAGTAACTTCGAGGTCAGAACATCACCGAAGTCCTTAAAGACTGCGACGATTCCACCAACTTGGATACTTACTCCGGTCTCTTTTTCAATCCCTGGAATAACTTCTTCTCGAAGTTCAGAGATGAACTGACTTGTCTCTTCAGATTGTGGCGAACTCTTTGGGTAGACGGTGATCAGTTGGTACTTACCATCCTGTGTAGGAATCGCCGGTAAAACAGTTGCCACATCTGGCTGAGCCTTGATGATTTCGACAGCCCTTGTTGTGGCATCTACTGACTTCTGATTAGAAACATCGGCAAGCATTGTGATTGGACCATTGAAGCCTGGACCAAAACCCTTTGCCAAGGTGTCATAGGCCTGGCGAGTGGTCGTACCCACCGCGTCATTTCCTGAATCTGAAGCACCGAGTCGAATCTGAGTTACCGGAAGACAGATGAAGAGGAGAATGAGCGTAGAACTTATCGCCCAACGCACTGGATTAGCTTGAATCTTATCTGCCCACTTCTTCCACCCCTTTCCGCCTTCTTCTTCTGAATGGAGTTTCTTAAACGGAATGCGTAGTCGATCAATGTTCTTGCCGATGATAGAGAGAAGGGCAGGAAGCAGTGTCAGAGATGCAATCATCGAGATTGTTACCGAAATCGCTGCGGCTACGCCAACTCCATTGAGGAAAGACAGGCCGACAGTGAACAATCCGAGCATTGAAATACAGACGATGATTCCGGCAAAGAGAACAGAACGCCCTGATGTAGTGAGTGCAATTCGAATACTTTCATGAACTGACTTTCCTTCATGGATTGCTCGACGATATCTCGTGACAATGAAGAGTGCGTAATCAATTCCAACACCAAGACCAACGAGTGAAGCAAGTGTTGGAGCAAATTCTGCGATGTTCATCCAGTTACTAGTCATACCAACAAGTGCGCTTCCAACTGCAAGTGCAAAGACCGCAACAATAATTGGAACAAGAGTCGCAACTAGACTTCCAAATGTGTAAAGAAGAACGAGAAATGCCGCAAGAATTGCAATCATTTCACTTGAACTTGGTTCTACTGCATTCGCTAGTTTGATCACCGCACCCGAAAGGTTGATTTTCAGCTCAGCCGACTCGTAAGACTTAGAGATGTCAACGACTTTCTTAATTTCTTCCTTTGGAAGTTCTTGGGCTGATCCATTGAAATGTATCGTGGCAAAACCAATACTTTGATCCGGATTTAAAGCGGCAAATCTTGGGTCGTATAAAGAATCTACTGATTCAACGATAGGAGATGTTGCAACCTCAGCGAGCATCTTTTCGATGGTCGCTTGGTTTTCGATTGAGGTGAGCTTGCCCTTTGCCTCGATAACTATCTGGGATGAGTCCCCGCCCTGGGCTGGGAATTGCTTAGTCAGGATCTCTTGAACTCTAGAGCTCTCTGTGTCAGGGAGCTGGAATGAGGAGGTAAAGGCTGTGCCAGCTGACTTAGCAGCCCCGCCCACGCCCACAATTGCAAAGATCCATACTGCTAAAACAAGCCAACGACGCTTATGCGCCATATCTGCCAAAAACTTCATTTTCTCTCCTTGTTAACTGACCGACCGTTCGGTTGCTAAGATACACTCGTGCCAAAGCCAAAGCAAGTCAGAGATGCAGATAAAACCAGAGCGGCGATCCTCTCTGCCTCTACGCAGCTCTTTGCGGAGAAAGGGTTTATCGGCGCATCGATTTCGGATATCGCAGAAATTGTTGGAGTTTCAAAGAGTTCGATCTATCACTACTTCCCCTCAAAAGAATCAATCTTGCATGACTTGATTGATTCTTTTGCCAAAGAGGTCGATCTTCTTATTCAGAGCGCCACAAAATACAAATTAGATCAGCGAACAATCCTGACTGAATTCGCTGAAATTTTGTTGCGCCACCAAGATGCTGTTCGACTTGCCCCAGCCTTTATGCCAGGTGCGCCCGAGGAAGTGAGAGATTTACTCTTTCAGCAGCATAAGAATATGTTGAAGCTTCTCACGCCAGGCATTCCGACAAAAGAGAAGATGATGAGAGGCATGCTCGCTTTGACAGGAGTCATTTTGGCTATTGCGCCTCCACCTATGCCAACAAACTTGCCGCAGATGAAGCCCGATATCAAACTGATTGTAAAAATCGCTCTTGATACTTTGGGTGCCAAATAGCGACTATCGTCCCGTTAAGCCGCGTAAAGTTCGAATAGATGGCGAGCAATTGACATTCGCAGCCCCTGCTCGATTGAAATCTGGCCCCGTTGATTCTGAAGTGTTGGATCAATTGGTCAAGATTCTCGGGATTACTCATGCACAAGTTGTTGGTGCAGAGTGGCTCGATAACGGGCCAGGTTGGGTCGGCTTACTCCTTGATAGCGCCGAAACAGTATTGAGTCTGAGACCGGATGCATCGATGTACCCAGGCCGGTGGGATATCGGAGTTATTGGTGCTCATCCAAGTGGATCTGAGACCGCATTTGAACTCCGCGCCTTCATGACCGAAAGTGGAGAATCTTTACAAGAAGATCCTGTCACTGGAAGTTTGAATGCAGCGGCCGCTGAGTGGATGATCGCTACAAAGCGCGCACAAGCTCCATACCTAGCCTCACAAGGAACCGCTATTGGCAGAAGGGGACGCATTTCTATTTCAGAAGATGCTGAAGGTCTTTGGGTTGGTGGTAAATCTAAGGTTGTTGTTTCAGGTTCAATCTCGATTGCAAAAGATTAGAAATTATTTGGCCATCCAGAGTCACCTGGTTACGTCATAGGCAAAGCATAAGAGCTTGGGTAAGCGTTTAATCAGCATCACATAGCTTCCTATGAGGCGGAGCGAAGAATCTTCTCCATTGGGCGACCTTTGGCGAGTTCATCAACTAACTTGTCCATGTAGCGAATCTTTTTCATGAGCGGGTCTTCTATCTCTGCAATCTTCACACCGCAAATAGTTCCCGTAATGAGTTTGGCATTAGGGTGGATTTTTGCAGCCTTGAAGAAATCCCTAAAAGTTGTCTGCTTCTTGAGGTGGCTCTTGAAGGTCTTTGAATCAAAACCAGTGAGCCATGTGATTACCTTGACGAGTTCGGCCTCTGTGCGATCTTTACGTTCTACCTTATTCACATAATGAAGGTAAACATCGGCCACCGGCATCTCGTAAAGCTTGTGCTCTCTTGTTGCCAAGACTAGAGACCGTTCTTTGCTCGAAAGACAGCCACGATTGCTTCTTCGTCGCCATTTGTGCCAGACATATATGGACCCGAAATCAGAATCATTAGCGGCTTATTCATATATGCATAGTAATGTAATGAGAAGAGTCGCCCTACTAGTGATATCAAATATCCTGCTCTCGCCAAGCCATAACCATCGATGGCATTGAGGCATAGGCAAACACGGTGGCAATTATTAGGTAGCTTCCATCATTACCTTCTGTTTGAAACATCTTTAATTCTGGACCGAAAAACATTAACGATAAAAGTCCTAGAACTGCATAGCCCATTGCGTAGTAGGCATATCGGATTGAAGTATTGCGAACCTTAATTTGACGCTCGTCTAAGAGTTCATCAGGTGCATCGCCAATTCCCCTAACGCTAATCCGAAGGAGTAAATAGCCAACAAGAACAGAAAGAACAACAAATATCGCCCAAACG
>JBFYOW010000047.1:0-9191 GCA_041303595.1 Actinomycetes bacterium | reverse complement strand
AATCTGAAGATATCGCTGAGATTCATCGCTTTATCGATGCCATGATTGCCATCCGAGGTGAGATTGATGAGGTCATCTCAGGCTCAATCTCGATTGAGGCGAGCCCACTTCGACACGCTCCACACACCGCTCTCTCGGTCACAGCGAGCGATTGGGGCAGGGAATACCCTAGAGAAAAGGGTGGTTACCCAAAGGCTCTAGATGGCCTCATTGCGGGCGAAATCATCGGTGCTCGTATGAAGTACTGGCCACCCGTCGGTCGTATTGATGGCGCGCATGGAGATCGCAATCTTGTCTGCTCATGCACGCCGCTAGACGATTACAGATAGAGACGATTACAGATAGAGACGATTACAGGTGGGAAGAGCGGGTCAGATTACTCTGACTTTACATAATGTAACTTATCGGCACTAGGTTTAAAGGTACGAGATAGTCCCCAGAGCGTCGTCTGCCATAGCGCCTCAAAGACAATCGCCTTGCTCATCTTTGAAACGCCATTGACTCTCTCCACAAAGGTAATGGGAACTTCATACTTGGATGCGCCAGCAAGATCGCTCGCCATGGCCATTTCAATTTGAAAACAATATCCAGTGGCAGTCATTTCCTGCAGATTGAGCTTTCGCAAGAGATCTACAGAGTAGATCCGGAATCCGCCAGTGAGGTCGTGTAGCGGCATCCGCAAAGCTATTCGGGCATATGCAGTACCTGCCCGTGACAATAATTGGCGTGTCAGCGGCCAATTTACTACTGAACCGCCCTTAATCCAGCGAGTTCCAAGGGTTATTGAGAGATCTGAGTTATGAGGTGCATCCATCATGGAAGGTAAATCTTCAACTCTATGCGAACCATCTGCATCCATAGTGATTACATGTGTGTATTTATTGCTCTTGAGAACCTCAGAGAAACCTGCGCGGTAGGCAGCGCCAAGACCAGCTTTTCCTGGACGGCGAATAACTTTTACCCACGATAGTTGAAGATTATCGACAATATCTGCGGTGCCATCTGGAGAGTTGTCATCTAAAACGATGAGATCAAAGTCGCGTTCATTATGTAAAGTTGAAAGCGAAGAGAGAAGCTCTACGATCGAGATTGATTCGTTATAGGTCGGCACAAGAATCACATGCTTCATCTCAGCCGTCTCCTTCTCTTTGGGCTTCCTATTGGCCATCTTAGCGACGAGAGGGCCCAGATAAAGGTTAAGAGTAATGCAATCAGGGTGCCATATCCCCCTAACTTATGAGCAAAACTTTTCCCACTAATCAGTGGAATATCGGCACTCAATGAACCAACTTCACCGTCTGACAATTTAGATAGGACCACTCCCCTTGCATCAATAATTGCGGAAGGACCTGTTGTGGAGACGCTCACAATGCTTTTTCCGGATTCGAGAGCTCGCAGACGCGTGATTGCCAATTGTTGTTCGCCCTCACTACTGCCAGAGAAGGTGGCACTGTTGGTATGGACCACAAGAAAGTCCGAATTAACAGCCATCTCTCGTACTAAGCCATCGTTGAGAATCTCGTAGCAGATGATTGAACCAACTTTTCCTTGCGGCAGTTGATGAATAACTAAATCTTTCCCCGGTGAAAAATCATTGACACGTTTCACATGAGGTGAAAAGAGAGCCGCAATCGATCTCAGCGGGATGTACTCGCCGAATGGGGTGAGATAGCGCTTGATGTAGGTTGACTTGATAGAGCCATCGACATCGAAATAGATGGTTGAGTTATAAATTTTTTCTCGATCAAGAATTGCACCAGCGACAAGAGGTCTATATGTTTTGCCTGTTAAATCAGTTATTTTCCTCTCAACTATCGCATTCTTAACAGGATCAATATCGATTGCATTTTCGGGCCAAATGATTAACTCATCTCCACTGTGAAAATCTCGCAAAGTAACTCTGATGTGATTGTCCAAGACAGCCTGTGCTCGTTGATTGAACTCAAGACCACGTTCTGGAACCCCACCTTGAATCGCTCTGACTCTAAGAGTTGTTTCATCGGAAGTTGAAGTAGGAATAATAAACGTGGCCACAAGTAGCACCAGTGGCAGAAACAAAAGACGAAATCGCCGATCAAGAATTAGCTGTGCAAGTAGTAGAGTAATGAGAGAGAGACCCACAACGCCAGTTATGGGAACAATCCTCGCAAATGGCGAATCAATCTGGCTGAAGGCAATCCTTGTCCAAGAAAAACCACCAAATGGAAATCTCGCGCGAATTTCTTCCATCACTAAAATTCCAAAAGCGATTGGTGCGAAGGACTTGGTAAAGCGGGCGATGACACCAATAGGAATAGCAAGGCATCCTTGAAGCACTGCTAGCGCTATCCACGGGAGCGCGCCTACAAAGGTCTTGCTCCAGTTGAGAATAATCAGACTTGAAACGAAGGCAAAGATAAAACTTTGAATTTCAGGGTTGCGATAGCGGCGAAGAAGATAGATCTGCATGGCAATAGCGACTGGAGCGAGAAACCAGAGCCCAATCGGCTTAAAGCTCAGAGCGTAGAGAGCGCCTGGAAAAATCTGGAGAAACATTGGGATTGCTACCAGCCTAGAGCAGAGATCAAGCGATCGACGCTCGCTCCTAATCCATACTCTTCTTTCATCTTGTAAATCTGGGAAAGATCATCAGGCTTTTTCGGCATTGCAATATCCATCTGAGGAATTGCAACATCTCTTGCACAGTGAACCAAGGTAGGGGCAATCTTGAGGTACTCCTCCCCTGCGATTATCTTCTTAGCAAGTGCAGGCGAGAGCGATTCGTGGCCGGCAATCGCGCCTTTGAGCGCTTCATCAACAGTGGCAAAATTATTGGCAATCAGCGCTGCGCCTTTCTCGCCAATGCCCTTTACTCCGGGAAGGCCATCTGACGGATCGCCCCTGAACATCGCAAATAGCGCATAGCGATCACCAGGGATTGAATACTTATCTGCCACCCACTTGCTATCAACCAGATCGTGTTGAGAAATTCCGCGAGCAAGGTAGACAATCTTTACATCTTTCTGATCATCAACCATTTGAAAGAGATCGCGATCACCTGTGACCACTCTGATTGGACCCTTCTCACGTACTGCAAAGGTCGCCATTACATCATCAGCTTCGTAATCATCAACACCCACCATTGGGATACCAAAGGCATCGATCAGGTCAAGCAGAATAGGAATTTGCGGGGTGAGCGTCTCCGGTTCTTCCTCTACCTCACTCCCCTCTTCAAGTCGATTCGCTTTATATTCCGGGAATAGTTCAACTCGCCAGGTAGGGCGCCAATCACCTTCGATGCAAGCGACAATGCGATTTGGTGAATACATTGATATCAATCGCGCCGTCATATCGAGATAACCGCGGATGGCGTTTACTGGCATACCTGACGGCGAAAGTAGAGTGTCCGGCATTCCGTAATAAGCACGGTACCAAAGCGAAGCGCTATCGAGAAGCATGAGGGTCATAGTTCACCCAGCATATATGAGACAACTCCACGATCAATTTTCTTTATTGCCTCTCTACAAGTCGGTCTCAACTTATCTGAGGCTCCCGCTATTTGAGTTAATAAGTCGATGAGCTGCTTAATATTGCGAACAAAATCACCGACTGTCATATCACTGCCACGTAAGACATGGCTAAGAGAGTGTCCGCTGGCCCACTTGTAGGAGGCGAAGGCGAAACCGAAATCTGGCTCCCGTTGGGTCTTGACACCGAAATCTTCTTCAATGCTCTCAAGTTGTGCCCAGATTGAGGTGATGGCAGCAAGGGCGTTAGCGACATTTTGGTGAGGCATCTTCGGCGAGTAATTCTCACTTCCCCGACTTTCGTAAATCACGCTTGAAACAACTGAGATCAACTCAGGTGCTGATAGCGAATCAAGAACCCCATTTTTAATTGTTTCAGTAAGAAGAAGATCGGATTCTGCGTAAATCTTGGCGAGAATCTTTCCTTGTTCGAGTGGTTTCTCCCCTTCGATATAACCAAGATGCGTCAGAACGTCACAGATGCGATCGAAGGTCTTTGCGATTACGTGGGTGCGATTCTCTACCCGCTCACGTAGACCCGTCGACTCTCGATTCAATCGAGCAGCGCGTTCAGCGAATCGGGCATGCGTCTCTCGATCATTGCAAGAATGGCATTCATGTTGACGAAGTTGCTTGCGAAGGCGATCAAGTTCGTTCTCCATATGTTGACGCTGTCTATTGTCGAGAGAACGACGCGCATCTCGCTTACTTAAAAGTCTCTCGGTATCCTTAATTTCCATCCGAATACTTGCATACTCCTCAAAGTTTCCGAGATGACATACGGCGGATTCGAGTTGCTCGCTAGCTGCGAGATCATTCTTTCTGATTTGCTTAACCAAGCCGACGACAGCTCTATCTGCCTGAAATTGCGCGAAGGATGATTCGAGACTTGTTCGTGCTCGTTCGCGTCCGAATCGGGCAATTAAATTTATCGACATGTTGTAGGAAGGAGTGAACGATGAGCGCAGAGGATATGTACGAGTAGAGGCAAGTCCGGCCGCGGTAGCAGAATCAACAGTTGGTGACCATAAGACCACTGCATTTCCTTCAATATCAATTCCTCGGCGACCTGCTCGTCCAGTCAATTGGGTATATTCACCAGGAGTGATTGAAACGTGCCCTTCACCATTCCATTTAGTTAACTTCTCTAACACCACTGTGCGGGCTGGCATATTAATTCCGAGAGCTAGCGTCTCAGTGGCAAAGACAGCTTTCACTAAACCTCTTTGGAAGAGATCTTCAACCGCAGCCTTAAAACTTGGCAAGAGACCCGCATGGTGCGCCGCAATTCCTCGCTCAAGTGCAATCAGCCAATCTCGATAACCGAGCACCTCTAAATCCTCTTCAGCGATATTTTGAGTATAGAAAGTTGCGGTATTGATAATTTCTAATCGTTCTTCGGCATTAGTTAACTTAATGCCAGCTTGCAAACATTGTTTGACGGCAGCGTCGCAGCCAGCGCGAGAGAAAATAAAAGTGATTGCGGGAAGAAGATTCTCTCGCTGCAACTTATCGATTACCTCATCTCGAGAGAGTCGTTCTTCGTCATTGCCAAAGCGATCACGGCGATGTCGGGGCGTCCGGACCCTCTTGAGCGCTTGTCTTTCCAGCGCCAAAATTTCAGGGTTAACGCGTCCTGGCTCAGAGAAGAGATCGATAAGGCGATTGCCAATGAGAACATGTTGATAAAGCGGGATGGGTCTGACTTCGCTCACGATTACATCAGTGTGACCACGTACCTCGCCGAGCCATTCGCCAAACTCTTCAGCGTTGCTGACAGTCGCAGAGAGAGAAATGACTTGAACGCTCTCCATGAGGTGAATGAGAACTTCCTCCCACACGGCGCCACGGAACTTATCGGCGAGATAGTGCACTTCATCCATCACCACAGCACCGAGATTGAGCAGCGTTGACGAATTCGCATACAACATGTTTCGTAAAACTTCGGTCGTCATCACCATAATCTCGGCATCCGAGTTGATGTTGGTATCGCCAGTTAAAAGACCGACGCGCTCTTCACCAAATCTTTCGACAAACTCATGGAACTTCTGATTTGAAAGAGCTTTAATAGGTGTCGTGTAGAAACATTTCTTACCCCGTGCTAGAGAACTGAACGCTGCGAACTCTCCGACCACAGTCTTTCCAGCTCCTGTTGGAGCAGCTACGAGCACTCCCCTACCTTCTTCTACGGCATGACAGGCTGCGATTTGAAATTCATCAAAACCAAAATCAAACTGAGCGATAAAATCATTGGTAAGTGGATGGGCAGATCTTTGCTTAGCCCGGGCATAGCGCTCTGCCGGCGTTTCTACAGCCTCCATGTGAGACCCGCCCCTTGAATACATTGTGCTGAGATTGGGGCCGGACCGATTCTTTCACCATCTGCGTATGCAACTGCATCTGCGTTGATCGAAACTTTCTCGGCTCGAAAACTCTTTACCGCTGGATGCGAGATATGTGAACCAGAGTAAACCTTTGGGAAGACCCGAATAAATTCAACCTTACTTACGGGTTCCAGAATAACAACATCGAAGAGGCCGTCATCGAGGCGAGCTTGTGGGCAAACATTCATTCCGCCGCCATACGATTTTCCATTACCGATAGCAACAAGCATGGCCTCAGTATGTAGCACCTTGCCATCGAAGGTGATCTCATATTCAATCGGTCTAAATCGCGCCAACTCCATTGCAATTGCAACGTTATATCGCTGTGGACCCTTCGGCCAATTCAGCTTATTTGCGCGTTCATTGACAATAGAGTCAAAGCCAGTAGAGAGGATGGCACCGAACCATTCTGAATCAACATTTCCAAGGTCTACCGGTGTTGCCTTCGTAGATAGAACTCGCTCGATAAGTGGCTCGACTCTCTCAAGTGACCAGCCCAAAGATCTAACGAAATCATTTCCCGTGCCTGCTGGCAGAACGCAGAATGGAACCTGGTGCGGAACGCAATGCTGAAGAACCAAATGAGCTAAGCCATCTCCGCCAACAGCAAAAATGCCTTCGAAGCTTTCATTTGATATCCGATGATGTAGCTCTTCACTCAATTCGTGGGCTGAGTCAGCTGCAAGGGTTTGATAATCAATTCCTTTTTCGGAAAGGTAAGAGGTGACTCGCTCTGCCGTCACAGATCCTTGTCCATTACCGGAGAGAGGATTGATTACCACGAGCCACATAGTGTGCCTCGTTACAGATCAGATGGATCAATAGGGGCAGCGGAATCGATAGGTGCGGCAGGCGATATTTCGCCCTCCCCACCCTCACTCGCTTTAAACTTCTTTGCGCGTCGGCGATCATTGAGAAGTGCAATTCCACCTGCCATGAAATACATAGATATCAATGGCACGGCCAGAAGAAGCATTGAGAGAGGATCTGCGCTAGGCGTGAATCCAGCGATAAAGAGAGTGATTCCAAAAATCCATGCACGCCATGGACGCAGAATTGCCATACCACTTAAGAAACCAATTGCATTAAAGGTCACAAGAAATACTGGAAGTTCAAAGGCGATACCAAAGAGCAGGATCACTCTCAAAACAAAATCTAAATAGTCATCAAACTTAACTAGGTTCTCAAGTGAAGTCGGCGTGAATCCGAAGAGAACGCGAATTGCGACCGGAAGAATGAAGTAACCAAGAGTTGCACCTGCTGCAAAGAATGGAGTTGCTGCGGCAAAAAAAGCAACTGAGTTGCGCTTCTCTTTTCTATGTAGCGCAGGAGCAATGAAGGCCCATAATTGATAAAGCCAAATAGGTGCCATGATGATTATTCCGGCGAGAAGTGCGACCTTAATCTGCAAATTAAGCGGACCAAGTACACCGCTGATATAGAGCGAGCCACAACTGGCTGCTCCTTCGGCCTGCGCCTTCTTAAGATCACATACTGGTTCAGCAAGTTTGGCGATAATAGGATTATAGAAAGTCCAACCAATGCCAAAGCCAATCATCACCGCCAGGGTGGATTTAACTACTCGTCGGCGCAGCTCGCGTAGATGTTCGATAAGCGGCATGCGACCGCCATCAGGGGTCGCCATTGGAGATTACTTTTCGGTTGCGTCGTCGTTCTTTGGCTTCTCTTGTGGTTCTTCGCTCTTCATCTCTTTCATCTCTGATTTGAAGATACGCATTGAACGACCGAGTGAGCGCGCTGAGTCAGGAAGACGCTTTGCGCCAAAGAGAACTGTGACAACGATGAGAAGCAAGAGGATATGGCTTGGCTCGCGTAGAAATGGCATCTAACTAACTCCTTGGACGTTTTGGGTGAGACCTTGAGGCCTCGCTCGGTACAGGCAAACGCTATCGCATGGCGAGCATCTATGAGCGGTAAAGCGAGAGAATCTTCTCCATTGCAGCCCGGATTTCCGCTCGATTTCCTAATGGCGCCTTCAGGGCCATATCTGGAGCGAAGGAGGTTACCGCCTTCGCCACCCACTCAGGCGAATAGGCCTCTACCTCGACAACGCCAGTGGCAGGGAGCTGCTCAATTTGAAGAAATTCGGAGATTGCGCGTTTTCGACGCAGGACCTCAATTGTGAAGCCCTCCTTCTCCCCTGAATTTTCACTCCCGCGATCAATAGCAGGTGCGGCAGAAGAGTTTTCGATGGCAAGGATTCGATCTAAACGAAAATTTCTATATGCCTTGGCTTTATGGCAGTAAGCATTGAGATATCTTTGTGACTTATCAATATAGATCGATAACGGTTCGACTAAACGGTCCTGACTCTCTCCCTTGAGCGAGGATTCATAGCTAATATTGAGAAGAGCGCGCTCGGCAATTGCACGTTCAATTTTGGCAATGTTCTGAGCTTCTGGATGGGTTCCTATCTCTATCGCTTCTCCCGCTAGAGAAGACAATTTCGAGATAAGTAAATCAATTTTAGAAAGTATCTCTGCATGTTCTTCTCCGGCGCCATCTCTCATAAGTTCGAGACCGATCAAGAGCGATGCAACCTCCAGGTTTGTGAGCGCACGTGGAATATCAAGTCGCTCATGGTCGCGGATTGTGACAAAACCTGAATCAAAGGTGACGTCGATAAGCTCGAACTTATTCTCGCCACACATAGAAAGTGCAGTGAGCTCTTTTGCAATCTCTTTCTCTGTTACTCCAAATTCAAGTGCCAGATCTTTAAGAGAAATATAAGAGTGAGTCGAAAGAAATGGGACGAGATCTAATAATCTCGAAACCTCTTGGATTGGTGCGCTCACTTTAGCCATGGAGTTTTACCGCCTCTTCAAGGCGGGAGACGAGATTTTCTCTAAGACTGATAGGGCTCTCGATTACTACATCACCCTCGTACCACAGGACTCTCTGAATAAAACTTGCCTCATCTCTATAGGCAATTTCAACTCGATCCCAATCGGCATCTATCTCAGATACGGCACCAATGCTTCTCAAACGATCGGCTCTGCCTTTTCTGACCGCCAAAACCGCACGTTCGCTCAGTGCCTGATACTTTGAATCTTCCTCATTAAGTGCATCGGAGTCGACCTCGAAAGCTGAAGGCCGACCTACGGTAGCAATTGACGATGCAATTCGGTCTACACGGAAGGTTCGCATCGCTTCCCGGTCGCGATCTCGTCCAATTAGATACCAGTAACCTCTCGTATTAGAGATTCGGTAGGGCTCGATAGTGCGAAGTTTTGTTCCCATGTTCTCATCTAGATATTCAAACGATATGACTGTTCGTAAG
>JBFYOW010000046.1:0-9196 GCA_041303595.1 Actinomycetes bacterium | reverse complement strand
CACCTCGTTAAGGGAATCGTAGATAACCCTGACGATGTTAACGTCAAGGAGAAGAACGGTCGTCGTGGGGCAACCCTCGAGGTCCGCGTCAATCCTGAAGATATCGGTAAGGTCATTGGTCGTAACGGTCGCACAGCAAAGGCGCTTCGCACAGTCGTAAGCGCGCTCGCTGGTCGCTCTGTTCGCGTTGATCTTATTGATACCGACGAACTTCGCTAAATCTCTCCAGTTTTAATTAAAGGAGATTACGTCATGCGCCTCAATGTAGGACGTATCGGTAAAGCTCACGGAATTCTCGGTGAGGCAACCATTGAAGTGCGAACAGATGAAGCGGAAGATCGTTTCGCACTCGGTGCACGTTTAGAGACAGATAGCCACGGTGTTCTCACCGTGGCTTCTGCGCGTGTGCACAATGGAATTCTGCTCCTCGGCTTTGAAGGTATTGAAAATCGCAATCAAGTTGAAGAGCTACGTAATGAGCTCCTTTACGCTGATGTTGATATCGATGCCCCTGGCTACGACGAGGATGATTATCACGTCCTCCAGCTCATCGGGTGCACTGCATTTCTTGAAGACGGCTCTGAATTCGGAACAGTTACAGAGGTGCTCAATCTTCCAGGGCAAGACGTCCTTGCAATAAAGACAGCCACGGGCGAAGCAATGATTCCCTTTGTTCATCAACTCGTTCCAACGGTTGATGTGAAGAATAAGAGAATGACAGTCATTCCACCAGAAATTTCAGGTTCAATCTAATGAAGATTGATGTCATCTCGATTTTTCCAGAGTACTTATCTCCACTCAACCTTTCACTTCTAGGTAAGGCCCAGAACGCTGGCTTGCTTGAGATTGAGGTGCATAACCTCCGTGATCATGCAGTGGGAGTTCACGGATCAGTCGATGACACTCCATATGGTGGGGGCGCAGGAATGGTGATGTCGCCAGAGGTATGGGCAAAGGCTCTTGATCCTTTGATGGTGGATAACACCGATCTGATTATCTTGACCCCGGCGGGTAAGCAATTTACCCAACCCGTTGCGCAGGAATTCTCCTCGCATGCGCATTTGATTTTCGCTTGCGGACGTTATGAAGGAATTGATGATCGCATTCGTCAGTACTACTCACAATCGGAGTTCGCAGCGCGCAGTATCCGCGTACATGAATATTCAATTGGTGATTACGTACTTGGTGGGGGAGAGGTTGCATCAATGGTGATGATTGAAGCGATAACTCGTCTGATTCCTGGAGTATTGGGCAACCCTGATTCACTGGCAGAAGAATCACATAACAGTGAGGGATATCTTGAGTATCCAAACTTCACGAAACCCGCTCAATGGCGTGGCATTGATGTGCCAGAGATTCTGTTAAGTGGCAATCATGCAGCAATAGCCAAGTGGCGTAGCGAACAAGCGCAACTACGTGCCCAAGAAAATAGATTGAAGAATCGATAACCATGGCGCGCACATATCTCGTAGAGACCTACGGCTGTCAGATGAATGTCCATGATTCAGAGCGCATCGCTGGGCTCTTGGATGCTGCTGGCCATATTCCTGTTACCGCTGGCGAGCAGGCAGATATCGTCGTTTTCAATACATGTGCAGTGCGCGAAAATGCGGATAATAAACTCTACGGAAATCTTAGTTTTCTTGCGCCAATAAAGAAGGCAAATCCATCAATTCAGATTGCAGTCGGCGGCTGTCTAGCACAGAAGGATCAAGGCACGATTCTTAAGAAAGCCCCATATGTAGATGTTGTCTTTGGAACACATAATGTTGGCTCGCTACCCGTCCTGCTTGAGAGAGCTCGTATTGAAGAAGAGTCACAGATTGAAATTTTGGAAGCGTTAGAACACTTTCCTTCAACTCTTCCTGCTCGACGTTTCTCCGCATTTACATCCTGGGTATCAATCTCAGTAGGGTGCAATAACACTTGTACCTTCTGCATCGTTCCAACACTTCGCGGAGTTGAGAAAGATCGTGAACCAACGGATATCTTGGCTGAAGTTCGAGCGCTGGTAGATCAAGGCGTTATCGAAATTACTCTACTCGGACAGAATGTAAATGCTTATGGCGTTGAGGCTGGTCAGAAGGGTGCCTTTGCAAAACTTCTCCGTGAAGTTGGAGCTATCAAGGGGCTAGAGCGAATTCGCTTTATGTCGCCACATCCACGCGACTTTACCGATGATGTAATTGAGGCAATGGTCGAGACACCGAACATCATGCCGCACTTACATATGCCTCTTCAGTCAGGATCTGATGCAATATTGCAATCAATGCGTCGCTCATATCGAAGCGAGAAGTACTTAGGAATCTTGGAACGTGTGCGTACCGCGCTGCCGCATGCGATGATCACGACAGACATTATTGTGGGTTTCCCCGGCGAGACAGAGGAAGATTTCCAGGCGACTATGGATCTCGCTACAAAAGCTGAATTCGCTGCGGCTTACACCTATAAGTATTCAATCCGTCCAGGTACTCCTGCAGGTGAGATGCCTAATCAGGTAGATGAAGCAATCGTTGGCGAGCGATACACAAGACTTCATGAACATCTTCAAAAGATCTCATTGACAATCAATCAGCGCGCTATCGGTTCTACCCATCGTGTTATGGTGAATGAGATTGAAGGTCGTCGTGATGGAGATCGTGGTCGAATCACTGGAAGATCAGAGGACTTTAGATTGGTTCACTTCGAGCCGATTGCCGGTGTTCGACCAGGCGATTTTGTTGATGTTGAGATCACTGAAGCATCCGCTCACTACTTGATCGGGAAGCCGCTGCAAGTGATTTCTTCTCGTGGCGGCGATGCCTTTGAGGCTCGCAATCGCGAAAGCTCAGGACCAGCGCCGACCATGCTCGGAATTCCAACGGTTAAGCGCTAGCAATGAGCGCACCACTCATCATTATCTGTGGGCCCACCGCAACCGGAAAAAGTGATCTCGCTGTTCAAGTCGCGAGACAGTATGGCGGGGAAATCGTTAACGCTGATTCAATGCAACTCTATCGAGGCATGGATATAGGAACCGCAAAGCTAACGCTTGCAGAGCGACAAGGTATTCCCCATCATCTCTTGGACATCCTAGAAGTATCTGAAGATGCATCAGTTGCAAAGTATCAAGAAGAGGCCCGTGGCGCTATTGATGAAATTATTGGCCGGGGCAAGCCAGCAATTCTTGTTGGAGGCACGGGGCTTTATATTAAATCGGTAATCGATGAGATGAATTTTCCGGAGACAAATCCTCAGATTCGAAAGAGACTCGAAGAAGTTGGCGAGGCAATTGGCGCGGCAGGCCTCTACCTTCGACTTCAATCTCTCGACCCAGAAGCTGCTGCTGCGATAGAACCGGCAAATACTCGACGCATTATTCGCGCTCTTGAAGTAATTGAGGTAACGGGTAAACCTTATTCCGCGAACCTGCCAAGTGATACAAGTACTCGTTATCCAGATGCGCTTCATATTGGTTTAGCGATGGATCGCGCATCACTTGCGCCACGTATCGAATCTCGTGTTCACAGAATGTGGAAATTAGGGTTGGTGGGAGAGGTCGAAAACCTCATCTCGCAGGGATTGTTAAAGGCAAACACGGCGCAACGAGCAATTGGCTATGCGCAGGTAGTTTCTTACTTGGCTGGTGACATCACAGAAGAGCAGGCGATAGAAGAGACCATTGTGGCAACCCGCCAATATGTTCGCCGCCAAGAGACGTGGTTTAAGCGCGATCAGCGAATTCAATGGATCGGCGAAGAAGTTTCAAAGCTCTCATTTATCCAAGAGCGGATAAACTCATAACATATGAGCACCCAGACGAACGAGCCAGTAGTTGCAACTCTTGGACATGGAACCCATAACGACTTCCTCGTCTTCTTCGACCCTGAAGATCGACTTTTGATTTCTCAGCCACAAGTAGCAGCGATGTGTAATCGCTCAACCGGGATTGGCGCCGACGGAATTATTCGGATTGTGAAAAATGAGAACAATCAGTGGTTTATGGATTATCGCAATGCCGACGGTTCACTCGCCGAGATGTGCGGAAATGGCATTCGTGTGATGGCTCGGTATCTTGTTGAAAAAGGTCATCAACGAGAGGGAATATTTGCTATCGATACTCGAGCAGGGATTAAACACCTTAGAGTTCCGGCAGATGATGATATCTCCGTAAATATGGGAAAAGTTTATGACGAAGGCGAGAGCGTTGAAGCAACCGCAAACGGTGTCACATACTCCGGTTTCAATATCAATGTTGGCAATCCACATGCGGCAGTCTTTATCGATGACATCTCAACTCTTGGATCTCTTGAAACTGCACCAACGGTCAGTCCCTCATCTTCTTACCCTGAAGGAGTCAACGTTGAGTTTATTGAGATACTCCCAGGGCATGAAGTAAAGATGCGTGTGCATGAGCGCGGCAGCGGTGAGACGAAATCATGTGGAACGGGAACATGTGCCGTGGCGCTTGCTGCAACGATGAAGTCAGGGGAGTCGCTTCCATCTCGATGGGTTATTTATCCACCTGGTGGTCGACTTGTAGTCGATATTGATGGCCATTCAAATGCGACACTGACCGGGCCTGCCGTTATGGTTGCTGATCATGACGTTAGTGCGTATCTTGCATGAATAAAGAAGAAGATGGTTACGACAAGTTATTTGAAGATCTATTACGTGAAAGTGCGAGAGCAGCAGCAGATTTCGATGCTGATGAAGTTGATGAGGTAGATAGCCAGCAGGATCTATCTGATCGCCATGCACTTCGCAGAGTAAAGAGTTTCTCAACCGAACTTCAAGATATCTCCGAGGCAGAGTACCGACAATTACAACTTGAACGAGTTGTGCTTGTAGGAATTTGGACGGAAGGTACTGCCGAAATGGCAGAGAACTCACTAGAAGAATTACGTGCACTTGCCGAAACAGCTGGATCAGAAGTTCTTGAGGGATTGATTCAGCGTCGAGATAAGCCGGATCCATCAACATATATTGGTTCTGGAAAACTTGAAGATTTGAAGGCAATTGTTCGAGCATCTGGCGCTGATACTGTGATTTGTGACGGAGAACTTTCGCCATCGCAGTTGCGTACTTTGGAGGATAAATTAAAGGTAAAGGTTGTCGATCGAACTGCGTTGATTCTCGACATTTTCGCGCAACATGCCAAGAGTCGTGAAGGTAAAGCGCAAGTCGAGTTAGCGCAGATTGCCTATCTATTACCTCGCCTACGCGGATGGGGTGATTCACTTTCACGTCAGGTAGGTGGTCGCGCAGCCGGCGGTGCAGGTATCGGTGGCCGTGGACCGGGCGAGACAAAGATTGAGACAGATCGTCGTCGTATTCGCGACAAGATGGCGAAACTTCGACGTGAAATTTCTGAGATGAAAGTCGCTCGCGATACCAAGCGGCAAGAGCGCAGACGAAATAACATCCCATCAGTTGCAATCGCTGGCTATACCAACGCAGGAAAATCTTCACTTCTTAACTCACTGACTGGCGCAGGTGTTCTTGTAGAGAACGCGCTCTTCGCAACCCTCGATCCAACTGTGAGAAAGTCACAGACTGCTGAAGGGCGCGTCTATACCCTCTCTGACACGGTTGGGTTTGTGCGTCACCTTCCACACCAGCTCATCGATGCCTTTAAATCTACTTTGGAGGAAGTCTCTGGCGCAGATTTGATTGTCCACGTCGTGGATGGATCCCATCCTGACCCCTTTGAGCAAATTCGCGCCGTACGTGAAGTTATTACAGAAATTGGTGGGGGAGATATCCCTGAAATCATTGCAATCAATAAGGTTGATATCGCCTCTCCAGAAATTGTGATGGAGTTACTCCGGAAAGAGAAGAACTCTTATGCCTTCTCCGTGAAAAGTGGCTTTGGAGTTGAGGGGCTGCTCCATGCAATTGAGAAGTCATTGCCACATCCCAGCGTTGAGATCGACTCGGTGATTCCCTATCATCGAGGTGACCTTGTTCACGCTATTCATGAAACCGGCGAAATATTATTGGAAGAGCATTTAGCCGAGGGAACGCACATCCATGGCTATGTAGATGGCGCTTTGGCGCAATCTATCGATCGCGCAACCCAGATACGGGAATAAAGGCGACACGCCGAGTGTTATAACAGGCAAATCTAAGATTTATACGCAACTATTCGCACACGAGCAGGGATTGCCTTGCTCGATATCGATGAAGGAGAGGTGAGATCAGTGGCAACAGATTACGACACACCCCGTAAGACCGATGAGGAATTACACGAGGAGTCTCTCGAAGAACTCAAAGCCAAGAGAGCTGATGCACAATCCGGTCAGATCGATGTAGATGAGGCCGAGGCAGCTGAGAATCTTGAGCTACCTGGTGCAGATCTTTCAGGAGAGCAACTGGCAGTTCGAGTTGTCCCAAAGCAGGTTGATGAATTTACCTGTTCACGTTGTTTCCTTATTCACCACATGACCCAATTGGCCAAGGGTGAAGGCGCCAAAGCTATCTGCAAGGATTGCGCGTAGTTTTTACTTTTCTATTTAGCCGAGAGAGCTTCTGCAAGTTCTTTAGCTCTCCGTGTTGAAATCAACCAATAAGGCGTTGGGTCTCTCTCATCCTTTACTTCTACTTTGAGCCCCTGCGATATCCAGAAAGCAGTCGCAAAGTATGCGGCAGGATCGGCGCCGCGAGTGCGAGCGAATCCAAAATCTTTCTTTCCGATGATCTCAACATCACCGAGGTACTTGGTTTCAATATGAGCCCGCTTTATTTGAAGTTCGCCATCCTCAACAACAATTGTTGAGGTACCAAGATGGATAATGACCGCACCTGAAACCAGAGCAATAGCGAAAGCGTTGATAGCAGCGTTATTTCCCAGCGCCGCCCAGATGGCGAGGACAAGCGAGAAGAGCATGAAGTAGAGGAAGGATACGAGCCAGAATGGGGGGCGAATCACTTCTTTAAATGTTGGCTTTCTGCTCATGGTTATAGATTAGTGGCTCAATCATCAAGTAACCTACCGCTATGAGTCGCGTAGTAAGTACAACACCGCCGACCGGATCGCTTCTTCCAGATCGTCACCCCAAATCTCCAGCAACTGGCAGCGAACTACCTTCTCACTTTAAACATTGCTTCGGATGTGGCGACCTCCATCCCACAGGACTTCATCTCAAAGCGAAGGTTGAAGAAGGCTTAGCAATCTCTGCCCAATTTACTGTCACCGAAAATCATCAAGGTGCGCCGGGTCTTGCTCATGGCGGTTTGCTTTCACTCGCCTTCGATGAGGCGCTTGGAAAGTTGATGTGGCTGCTGCGAGCACCTGCGGTGACTGCGCGCTTGGAGACAGACTTTTTAGCGCCGGTCCCAATAGGAACCACCATCTATATCTCTGCACGGATTACCGGGGTTCAGGGGCGCAAGGTTTATTCAGAAGCTGAGGGAAGACTCAATGGACCAGATGGCGCTATTGCAGTTCGGGCAGCATCTCTCTTTATTATCGTGCCCATGAAGCACTTCTTAGAGAACGCTCCTGCTGAATACATTGCAGCAATCAAGGCCAACCCAGAACTCCTCTCATTCGTTGATCCAGAATTCAATATCAATCCATGAAGAATTTACAGGTGTTGATCACACGTCTTGATCCAGATTTACCAATCCCACGTTATGCAAAAGGTGGCGATGCCGGGGCAGATATTTACTCTCGAATCGATATCACTCTCGCTCCGGGGGAGCGGGCACTTGTCCCAACCGGAATTGCAATCGCTCTACCCGATGGTTATGTTGCGTTAGTCCATCCACGTTCTGGTCTGGCGATTAAGCATGGCGTCACAATGGTGAATGCGCCAGGAACAGTGGATGCCGCATATCGAGGCGAACTTCAATGCATACTCATCAATCATGACCCATCTGAGCCAGTCACTCTTAAGCGCGGAGATCGCATCGCACAATTAGTTTTTCAAAAAGTTGAAAGAGCAGTATTCATTGAAGTTGAACATCTTCCTGGCTCGGGTCGCGGAGATGGTGGCTTCGGATCGACAGGAAAATCATGAGCAACGAAGCAGATCGCCAGAAAGTTCTCTCCGCATTTGGCGGAAAGAAGGGGTTAATTGATTCAGGAATCCCATCAGTTATCTTTCTCGTAGTTTTCAATCTGAGAGATGATTTACAAGATGCCCTTTACGCCTCGGTCGCAGTTTCAATACTTCTCACAATCATCAGATTGATTTCACGCGATACCGTCCAACATGCCTTTAGTGGGTTAATTGGCGCTCTCATCTGCGCCTGGTTCGCCAATCGCACCGGAAACCCGAGTGATCTCTTTGTTCCAAAACTGCTGACCAATCTTGGTTATGGAACTGTCTATCTCATCGCCAATCTCGCCGGGTGGCCAATTTTGGGTTTGATGCTTGGACCTATCCTCGGCGAGAATTTTCTTTGGCGAAATGACCCGGCCCGTAAGAAGGCTTATCTGAAGGCAAGTTGGATTTGGGTGGCGATGTTCTTTACCCGAATCGCTGTGCAATATCCGATTTATCGAAGCGGCAATGTAAATCTCTTAGGAACAGTCAACCTGGCAATGGGCTACCCGCTCTTCATCGCAACAGCCTATGCAAGCTGGATGATTCTCAAAACGGTGCCAATCACTAAGCACCATCAAGATTAATTCTTAGCGATAAAGCAATCTTTGAGCAACCCTTCGGCTGTTGTTGATGCAACGAAGAGAAGCTCATCTCCAGCGATAAAGATATCTGTCGCTCCTGGTGTAAGGACGCGACCGTCGCGAACGATTGCCGCTAGAGAGGCATCGTCTGGAAGTTCTACCTCTTCCACGGTTTTACCAATACATGTTGATGTATCAGGGAGAGTGAGTTCTACCAAGTTTGCTTGGCCTTTACGGAATGAGAAGAGTCGAACCACATCGCCAACACTTACAGCCTCTTCAACAAGTGCTGCGATGATGCGAGGTGTTGATACTGCAACATCTACTCCCCAAGAATGATCGAAGAGCCATTCGTTCTTTGGGTGATTGATTCGAGCAACTACGCGTGGAACGCCATACTCGGTCTTCCCGAGAAGTGACGCGACAAGATTTACTTTGTCATCTCCGGTCGCTGCGACCAGTACTTGGCAATCACTGAGACTTGCCTTATCGAGTGAAGTGATTTCACAGGCATCTGCCATCAACCACTCGGCATCTGGAACCGATTGAAGCTTGAGCGCTTTTGGGTCGCGATCAATCAGC
>JBFYOW010000045.1:0-9231 GCA_041303595.1 Actinomycetes bacterium | reverse complement strand
CAATTGACTTAAATTCATGCATGGCAGGCTTCGCGGTCCGGTCCGGAAAGACCATTCCATCGCAGCAGAAGTTTCCGTCGTGCTTAACTTCTCCATAATCTCCACCGTAAGCAGAGCGAGTTGTTCCATCTGGCATCAACTGATCAGGTCCGTGATCCCAGAACTCCCAAATGAATCCACCTTGAAGACCAGGATACTTTTCGATTGCCTCCCAGTACTCTGCCAAAGTTCCATTGGAGTTACCCATTGCATGCGAGTACTCGCACATAATCAGCGGACGATCCAACTTTGAAGACTTTGCGTAATCAACTATTGAAGCAATCGCTGGATACATCGGACAGACAACGTCTGTGAGTTCTGGATTTTTTAACCAACCAGGGCGAATACCACCTTCGTAATGCAATGGACGAGATGGATCTGCAGCACGTGCATAGGCAGCAGCTGCAAAATGATTGAGTCCAACACCTGATTCATTTCCAAGTGACCACATCACAACAGCTGGGTGGTGGATATCTCGTTCAACCATACGACCGACGCGTTCAACAAATGCGCCGAGATATCGAGGATCATTACAGATTGAGTCATAGAAAGCATGAGTCTCGATATTCGCTTCACCAATCACGTAGAAGCCGAGCTCATCGCAAAGATCTAGGAATGCAGCATCATTTGGATAGTGCGAAGTACGAACTGCGTTGAAGTTCCATCGCTTAAGTTCAAGCAAGTCTTGACGCATATCATCGCGAGTAAGTGCGCGGCCAGTAAAACGATTGAAGTCATGGCGGTTAACGCCATAGAAAATTACAGGTTGACCGTTAACAAGGAAGTCATGACCCTTCACTTCTACGCGTCGGAACCCGATTCGCTGGCTTGAGATTTGAACTACATTTCCAGCGGGATCCAAGAGTTCGAGGTGAAGTGTGTACAGGACAGGGTTTTCCGCAGACCATGGAGCAACCTTTGGAATTGTTGTCTCTAAAGTGATTCGACCCGGTGTAGGCGGTTCAACTTTACGTAATGAATCGCGGAGGTTCTGAGGCATAGCGCCATCCCAGTACTTACCGGTGAAGAAATCCTTACTACCGTTACGAAGATCTTCAGGCATCTCAGTCCAGATAGGTGCTTTGACGTAACGAACGGTTCCGCTCATGGCAGCGCTCTTTACCTTTGGCAACTCTTCGATTCGAGTTCGTAAGGTGTAGCCATCATTTGACTTGTCATCTATCGAACCAATGTATGCATCGACTTTGAGCGTTCCGGTTGAGTTATCAGCTTTAAGTCCAGCAGTTGTGTAGAGACGCTCGATAAAGACATCATTAGTTGCGTATAGCTTTACAGAGCGAGTGATTCCACCATGCCACCACTGATCTTGGTCTTCGACATAAGTTGCATCAGACCACTTTGTTACATCAATGCGAAGGGTGTTCTTGCCACCTTTAAGAAACTTTGTAATATCGAATTCAGCAGCAAGGCGTGAATCCTTTGTCATTCCAACGATGTCGCCGTTTACCCAGACAAGAGCAACGGATTCATAACCACCAAGGTGCAAGACGATGCGCTTGTTCTCCCATGAGCCAGGGATTTCAAAATCGCGCTCATAGATACCTGTTGGATTCTCTGCTGGAACATTTGGCGGTACATGATCAAAAGGCATCTGCACATTTGTGTAGATTGGTTTGTCGAAGAAGACATCACTCTCTGGCTGCATTGTCCACAAGCCAGGGACTGGGATTGATGACCAGCGCTTGCGTGGTGAATCTGTTGGCGTGCGTAGTAATTGGAAGCGCCACGTGCCATCGAGCGATAACTTTTCATAATGTTCAATGTTAAGCATCGGTAGGCGATTTACCGCAGTGGTCTCTGGGCTGATCCAATAGTTAGGCAACATGTGTGGAATCATCCCATGCATCAACCGGTAGAGATAGGTCTTGCGTCGATAGAGGCAGAAAATCGCCCCTATTTATGCGGTGAAATCGCGATTTTTACAATTGGCCTAGAGATGCCATAATTACGCCGTTCAAAAGCAGTACGCCTCCTTAGCTCAGTGGTAGAGCAGCTCACTTGTAATGAGCAGGTCATCCGTTCAAATCGGATAGGGGGCTCCAGTATTACTCCACAAGTGCAGAGGAGTTGAAGATGACAAAGAATTCATTCCCTGCAGACTCATTTAAAGATCTCACAGAGGCTAATGCCGAATATATAAAGACCTTCAAATATTCAGAGTTGACCGGAGTTGCTCAAAGAGGTCTGGCAATTGTTACCTGCATGGACTCACGAATTAATCCTCTTTCGGTCGTAGGTATGCGTTCTGGCGACGCGAAGATTCTTCGTAACGCTGGAGCTCGCGTTACCGAGGACGTACTTCGTACCTTGGTTCTAGCGACTTATCTCTTAGGTGTAAAGCGAATCTTGATTATGCCGCACACCCAATGTCGTATGGCAGAAAATACTGAAGAAGAGATTCACGCAAAGATTGATGCTGAATTTGGGGTCAATACTTCTTCACTTGAATTTAGAACTACCAACGATCAACTAGGCGCGCTCGCAAAAGATGTAAACCGAGTGCGCTCCTACCCATTGCTCAATGCTGGAGTCACAGTTGGTGGCGCGATTTACGATGTAAAGACTGGTGCAATAACACCGATTGATTGCTAACCGCGACGCATTGGCATTTTGGTCTGCGGATATTCAAGATTTGTTAAGAACTCTCGAACAAACATCTGAAAAATCTCGGGCTTCTCTTTATTGGCTTGGTGAGATGTTCCTGGAATAACAGCAAGTCGAGCTTGTGGGATTGATTCAAACATCAAAATGCTGTGCTTATGATCGATGACATCATCATCACCCACCAATACGAGTACTGGGCACTTAATCTGTTCGATATCGGCAACTGTAAAATTTGGTTCGCTCTTCCAGATAGCAAACATTTTTGCGATCTTTCCATCGAGAGACTCTGGTGCATCAGGTGATGTTTCCGCATGTTCTGCGCGATCTTCAGGTGAAATGAAGCCATCCCATTCAGGGAGCGGCAGAGTTCCGGAATGATGAAAATTTCCACCGAAAGAGATAACTGACTTAACAAGATCAGGACGGCGCATTGCCACCATCAAAGCAATAATGGCTCCATCACTAAACCCGATGATGTGAGCGGGTTCTTTCACAACATCTTCAAGGTAGGCGACTACTTCTGCATATTGGTACTCAAAATGCATGCTGCCTTCACGATCACCGGTGTATCCGTGCGCGGTGCGGTCATAACCAAAGACATGATGACTCTCTTCAACAGCAGGCAATACTGTGTAATCAAAGTGTGACGTTTGGCTTAGGCCACCGTGCAATAACAGGAGCGCTTCACCTTTATTAGGCCACTCATAAGAAAATACTTGATGACCTCGTAAATCGATGTAACCAGATTTCATTAGTCGAGTGAATCCATGATGTGACGGTTGCCGCGATCAAATGTGAGGTAGTTCCAACTCCAGTCGGCAATGGTTCCAATTTTATTGCGACCACCTAAGAGGTAGAAGAGGTGGAGGAATAACCATGCAAACCAGGCAGGTGCTCCAACCATTCTGAATTTTCCAACCTCTACAACTGCCTTATGGCGGCCGATTGTCGCCATAGAACCCTTATCGCGATATTTAAATTTCTTGAGTGGCTTTCCAGCAGCGAGAGCGATGATCTGCTGCGCAACAAATTTTCCTTGCTGAAGAGCAACTGGTGCAACCATTGGATAAAAGCGACCTTCTGCGTTCTGCGCACCAGAGATATCTCCAATAGCCCAGATATGTGGATAGTTATCTACCTGCAGCGTTGAAGATGATGCAATGCGAGAGCCAGCAATCGGTAAGTTCAAGATTGATGCAGTTGGTTCACCTTTAACGCCAGCAGCCCAGATTGTGACCTCTGCCGGAATTGGTTCGCCCTCTTTCACAATAATTTGTCGGGATTTAATCTCTCGAACAGCGGTATTGGTCTTTACATAAACGCCAAGTTTCTGCAGATCGCGAGTTGCGCGCGCAGAGAGACCTTCACTGAACATTGGCAAGATTCGAGCGCCGGCTTCGATGAGATAAATATCGATGTGGTCTGCAGCATGGGCCATATCGTTGCGAAGTGGACCTCGCTTAAGCTCGGCAAGCGCGCCAGCCATTTCAACGCCAGTAGGTCCGCCGCCAACGACCGCGATAGAAAATCGTGTGTCATCTTCAAAGCGGCAGAGATCTTCAAAGCGGCGCATCACCTCTGCGCGAATATGAATCGCCTCTGAAACATTCTTCATTCCTAGACCGTGCTCAGCAACGCCAGGAACACCAAAATCTGCGGTAACTGAGCCAAGAGCGACGATGAGATGATCGAACTCGAGAACTTCAGATGAATCAAGTTTTACTGATTTGTTCTTGTGATCAATCGAGATTGGTGATCCCATACGAAATTTAATATCTGACTTACGAAGCGCGCCACGAACTGGGTGGACAACGTGATCTGCTGCAAGTCCTGCCGTTGCTACCTGATAGAGAAGCGGCAAGAAGGTTTGAAAATTATGTCGGTCAACAAGAACCACATCAGCTTTGCCTGCCAATGCTCGGGCGGCGGTAAGTCCACCAAAGCCTGCACCGAGAATTACGACGCGTGGCTTGACCCTTACTTGTGAAGATTCAAGGGTGTTTCGAGTAGAACTGCTCATGAGTGCAGTCTAGGCTCACAGTGTGAAGAATCAGAATCAAGAGCGTATCTACTGTGTTACAGGCGCGTCTGGCTATGTCGGTGGTCGCTTGGTTCGCGCTTTGCTCAATGAAGGCAAGCAGGTACGCGTTCTAGTTCGAGATAGCAAAAAGATTCTCGGCCAAAACTGGGCAGCTGATGTGGAAATCATTGAAGGTAATGCAAGTAATGCCGCAGATCTCGATCGCGCTCTCGCAGGTGTTCACACCGCTTATTACCTTTTGCACTCTATCAACGTCGCTACCGATTTTGGTCATATCGAATCTGCGATGGCTAAAGGCTTTGCAGAAGCTGCCGAACGCAACCAGATTTCACAAATTGTTTACTTAGGTGGAATCGCTAACGATGAGAACCGCTCGCGCCATCTAACCTCTCGAATGGACACAGGAACTCAATTAGCATCTGGAAAAACTCCCGTACTAGAACTGCGTGCCGGAATCATTATTGGTTCTGGCTCTGCTTCCTTCGAGATGCTGCGCCACCTTACGCACCGT
This sequence comes from Actinomycetes bacterium, assembly GCA_041303595.1. Classification (GTDB taxonomy): domain Bacteria; phylum Actinomycetota; class Actinomycetes; order Nanopelagicales; family Nanopelagicaceae; genus Planktophila. Next base: position 4,015 of record JBFYOW010000045.1, on the reverse strand, counting down.
TTGCCAATTATGACAACGCCAAAATGGGTATCAAACCGCACCCAGCCAATCGCAATTCGTGACGTTCTCTATTACTTAAAGAGCGCAGCATCATTGAAAGAGCCAGTCAGTAGCATCAGAGATATTGGCGGCCCTGAAGTTGTTACATATGCGAAGATGATGAATAAATTTGCTCAGATTTCAGGACTTCGAAAGCGAATCATTATTCAGGTGCCTGTTCTGACACCGAAGCTTTCCAGTCTCTGGATTGGATTTGTCACGCCAGTTCCGACATCACTTGCCCGCCCACTTGTTGAATCACTGATCAGCGAAGTTGTCGTTGATAAAGATAAGAGCATTGATTCACTCATTGCGCCACCGGCAGAAGGCTTGCTGACAGTCACTCAAGCAATCGAATTAGCGTTGAGTCGTACTGCCAATAACGAGGTAGATACCCGATGGTCAGATGCCGCATTCCCAGTTGCACCATGGCAGAAAGCGCAGAGCGATCCTGATTGGGCGGGAGAGTTAACATTGAAAGACCACCGTGAAATCACTACCGATGTTTCCTTGAAATATATTTGGCAAGAAATTGAGAGCATTGGTGGCGAACATGGATGGTTTGGTTCTGATTGGCTCTGGTATTTGCGCGGATTAATCGATCGCTTCTTTGGTGGAGTTGGATTACGTCGTGGCCGACGAGATCCACAGCACTTACGAGTTGGAGATAGTTTAGATTTTTGGCGGGTTGAAGAGTTGGAGAAAGAGAAGAAACTTCGACTCTATGCCGAAATGATTCTGCCTGGAAAGGCGTGGTTAGAATTTTCGCTAGAAGAGCGAGATGGCAAGACTCTGGTAACACAGGATGCACTCTTTGCTCCACGTGGTCTTGGTGGACAGATTTATTGGTATCTCGTCTCACCCTTTCACTTCTTTATTTTTCCCACAATGCTTCGCAACATTGAAAAAGCTGCGCGAAAATCTCAGGCAACATCCCACACTTTGTCATAGGTCATGCTTAAGATTGGCCATATGTCAGCGTTAGAAAATCCAATTACACAAGGGTCAACCTTGACCGACCTCGAGACTCGTATTCTCGACTTCGAACGCAACTGGTGGCGCTTCGCTGGCGCAAAAGAGAGTGCGATTAAAGAACAATTCGACCTCTCAGCTCCTCGCTACTACCAACTCCTCAACGACCTCATCGATCGCGATGACGCTCTCGAGGCTTCACCTATGTTGGTAAAGCGCCTACGCCGCCTCCGTGAGGCGCGTATGCAGGCTCGTTCAGCCCGCTAGTTCCGCCCTCTTAAACTCCCGTTTTGCGCTCGCCTCTTCCGCTTAAAACTCCCGTTTTGCGCTTGGGAATAACCCCCCTTAGGCTTGGCGTTAGCACTCACAGGTCGCGAGTGATAACCCCAGCGGCCAGCAGTTCCAGATAACCGTTCCAAATAAGAGGAGTAATTAGATGGCAAAGCAGATCGCCTTTAATGAAGAAGCGCGCCGTGGCTTAGAGCGCGGCATGAACGTACTCGCAGATGCAGTCAAGGTCACCCTTGGCCCTCGCGGACGTAACGTCGTCCTCGAGAAGAAGTGGGGCGCCCCAACTATTACTAATGACGGCGTATCAATTGCTAAGGAGATCGAACTCGATGATCCTTGGGAGAAGATTGGTGCAGAGCTCGTTAAGGAAGTTGCCAAGAAGACTGATGATGTCGCTGGCGACGGAACAACAACAGCAACAGTTTTGGCACAGGCACTCGTTCGTGAAGGTCTTCGCAACGTAGCAGCTGGCTCAAACCCAATGGCACTTAAGCGCGGTATCGAGAAGGCAGTAGCAGCAATCGTTGCAGAACTTCTTGCAATGGCTAAGTCAGTAGATTCAAAAGAGCAGATTGCTGCGACAGCATCTATCTCTGCAGCTGATGCAACTATCGGCGAGATGATCGCAGAGGCGATGGATAAGGTCGGCAAGGAAGGCGTTATCACTGTCGAAGAGTCAAATACATTTGGTCTCGAACTCGAACTCACAGAAGGTATGCGCTTTGATAAGGGTTACCTATCTCCATACTTCGTAACCGATACAGATCGCATGGAGACAGTTCTTGAAGATGCTTACATCTTGATTGTCAACAGCAAGATCTCTTCAATCAAGGATCTCGTTCCATTGCTCGAGAAGGTAATGCAATCAGGTAAGCCACTTGCAATCATCGCTGAAGATGTTGAAGGCGAAGCACTTGCTACTCTCGTTGTAAATAAGATCAAGGGAACTTTCCGCTCTGCAGCTGTAAAGGCACCAGGCTTTGGAGATCGTCGTAAGGCGATGCTTCAGGACATTGCAATCCTTACCGGTGCGACAGTGATCTCTGAGGAAGTAGGTCTCAAGCTAGAGACAGCTGGCATCGAACTTCTCGGTCGCGCTCGCAAGGTTGTTATCTCTAAGGAAGAGACAACAATCGTTGAAGGTGCAGGAGATGCTGACCAGATCAAGGGTCGCGTCAACCAGATCCGTAGCGAAATCGCGAATACAGATTCAGATTACGATCGCGAAAAGGCGCAAGAGCGCTTGGCAAAGCTTGCCGGCGGAGTTGCTGTCATCAAGGCGGGAGCTGCAACTGAGGTAGAACTCAAGGAGCGCAAGCACCGCATTGAAGATGCCGTTCGCAATGCAAAGGCTGCTGTTGAAGAAGGAATCGTTGCCGGTGGTGGCGTTGCACTTCTTCAGGCAGCAACTGCCGCATTTAAGAAGTTGAAGCTCGAAGGAGAAGAGGCAGTCGGTGCTCGCATCGTTGAGCTCTCAATCGAAGCTCCACTTAAGCAGATTGCAGTCAACGCAGGTCTTGAAGGCGGAGTTGTTGTAGAGAAGGTTCGCCATCTCGAAGCAGGCTTCGGTCTCAATGCTGCATCAGGCGAGTATGTCGACATGATCAAGGCTGGAATCATCGATCCAGCAAAGGTCACACGTTCTGCACTTCAGAATGCTGCATCAATCGCTGCCCTCTTTATTACAACAGAGGCAGTAATTACAGATAAGCCAGAGCCAAAGGGTGCAATGGCACCTGCAGGTGGTGGTGGAGATATGGACTTCTAATAGTCTTAATACGCACGAAGGGGCTGCCGATTAGTATCGGCGGCCCCTTCTGCTTTACCCTTAGAACATGAAGACCTTCGATGCACAATCAATTGCACGTGGCGCAGCTCTTGCTGAGGCAGAGTTCGCAATGCAGGTTGGTGATTTCATCTCTGTCGAATATGACGACGATAACCGCATCGCTACATATCTCTTCGCAGCAGATATCTCTGGATACAAGGGGTGGCGTTGGGGAATCACAATTGCAAAGGTCGATGAAGATTCTGAACCAACTATTTGCGATGTTGTAGTTCTTCCAGGTCCTGATTCTCTTCTTGCACCAGATCACATTCCTTATCGCGAACGTATCGTCCCTGAAGACATCACACCAGGTGTGATTGTTCCAAGTTTGCTTGATGACACTCGACTTGTTCCAGGTGTTAATGCGCTTGCACAGGATGAAGATCTCGATGCTTATCAAGTATTTGATCTCGGACTTATGCGCCCACGAGTTCTTTCTATTGAAGGCCGCGACCAAGCATCAAAGCGTTGGTATGCATCAGACCGCGGCCCAACATCTCCATTGGCAGAGCAGGCGCCAAAGCCATGTAACTCGTGTGGTTTCTTCGTTCCGCTCGCTGGATCTTTGCGCTCATCATTTGGCGTATGCGCCAATGCGATTGCCCCTGACGATGCTCGCGTGGTCTCGGTAGATCACGGTTGCGGCGCGCATAGCGAAGCGACCTTGGCTTAACCTGCACGCCTAAATCGACTACCACCCCTCGCTATTTGTAAGTTAAACTATCCCTCTGCCCGCACCCCTGCGGCTAAACGAGTAACCCGAACTAATCGACATTGGAATCTAAAGGAGTAATCACTATGCCTACAGGTCGCGTGAAATGGTTCTCCCTTGAAAAGGGTTTTGGCTTCATCGCATCAGATGAAGGAGAAGATGTTTATTTAGCT
>JBFYOW010000044.1:0-9283 GCA_041303595.1 Actinomycetes bacterium | reverse complement strand
ATTGAGTGACCACGTGTTGATGTGATGCGCTCCTGAAGCTGACCCATTTCATCTGCAAGTGTTGGCTGGTAGCCCACTGCAGATGGCATACGTCCGAGAAGTGTTGAAACCTCTGAACCTGCCTGAGTAAAGCGGAAGATGTTATCGATGAAGAGGAGAACGTCCTGCTTCTGAACATCACGGAAGTACTCAGCCATAGTAAGAGCTGAGAGAGCAACACGAAGACGCGTTCCAGGTGGCTCATCCATCTGACCGAAGACCAAGGCTGTCTTATTGATAACGCCAGTCTCTGTCATTTCGAGGAACAAGTCGTTACCTTCACGAGTACGCTCACCAACACCGGCGAATACAGAAACACCACCGAAGTTCTCAGCTACGCGATAAATCATCTCCTGGATAAGAACAGTCTTACCTACACCTGCACCACCGAAGAGACCGATCTTTCCACCCTTTACATAAGGTGTAAGAAGGTCAATAACCTTGATACCTGTCTCGAACATCTCTGTCTTTGACTCAAGCTGATCGAATGCTGGTGCATTGCGGTGGATTGGCCAACGCTCCTTGATATCCAATGATGATGTTGGAACATCGAGCGACTCTCCGAGAGTGTTGAAGACGTGACCCTTTGTTACATCACCGACTGGTACAGAGATTGGTGCACCTGTATCGCTTACCTCTGCGCCACGGACCATGCCGTCTGTTGGCTGCATTGAGATTGCGCGGACAAGGTTGTCTCCGATGTGTTGAGCAACTTCAAGAGTCAAGGTACGTGTTGTACCGCTCATTGTTGTCTCGACATGGAGCGCGTTGAAGATTGATGGCATTGAGTCCGCTGGGAACTCGATGTCTACAACCGGTCCGATAACTCGGGCTACGCGGCCTTTACTGGTCATTATTCACTCCCTGCACTAGCTGAGGCCAACGCATCTGCGCCGCCCACAATTTCACTGATCTCTTGGGTGATTTCAGCCTGACGAGCTGCGTTGGCAAGACGTGTTAGCGACTTGATGAGCTCCTCGGCATTATCTGTTGCTGACTTCATTGCGCGGCGGCGTGCAGCATGCTCTGAGGCAGCTGATTGCAACATCGCATTGAAGATTCGAGCTTCAATGTAGCGAGGAAGAAGTGCATCGAGCACATCTCCCGCACTAGGTTCGAATTCGTACTCTGGAAGAATTCCAGAAACTGGTGCCTGCTCTGACTCAACAACCTCAAGCGGAATCATTCGCTTTGCAGTTGCTTCTTGAGTCAACATAGAGCGGAACTTGGTGAAGATGATGTGAATTTCATCGACTCCACCTTCGCCATCAGATCCATCGACGAAAGCGCCAAGGAGAGCTTCTGAAACTTCCTTTGCATTTTCGTATGTTGGGTTATCTGAGAAACCTGTCCATGATGCAGCAATTGCGCGATCGCGGAACTTGTAATAGTTCACAGCCTTGCGACCTACGAGATAGCTTGCAACAGAGAGTCCGCGCTCACGAAGAAGGGCTGCAAGCTGCTCGCCTTCTTTAATCGCATTTGTTGAGTACGCACCGGCCATACCGCGGTCGGCAGAGATGATTAATACCGCTGCACGACGTGGGTTAGAGCGAGGTGTAGTCAACGGGTGGACCACTGATGAGTAAGAGGCAACTGCAGATACCGCACGAGTGAGCTCGTTTGCATATGGGGTCGATGCAGATACGCGTTGCTGCGCCTTGACGATACGAGAAGCGGAGATGAGCTCCATTGCCTTCGTAATCTTCTTGGTCGCTTTAACGGAACGCATCCGTCGGCGATATATGCGGAGTTGAGCGCCCATGGGTTACTTCTTCACCGCCACGATCTGCTCTTGGAGTTCACCCTCGAGTGGATCTTCATCTGACTCAACTGCAGCTGCAGCTGCTGATGACTTAAACATCTTCTTAAACTCATCAATTGCTGCCTGAAGCTTTGCAACTGTTTCATCTTCGAGAAGCTTTGTCTCAGAAATTGTTGTCATGATTTCCTTGCGCTCACGTGCGAGGAAGTCGATGAACTCCGCTTCGAAGCGGCGGATATCTGCAACTGGAACAGAGTCAAGGTTGCCTGTTGTTCCTGCCCAAATTGAAGCAATCTGCTTCTCGAGTGCGAATGGTGAGTACTGACCTTGCTTCAAGAGCTCGACCATGCGAGCACCGCGCTCAAGCTGAGCCTTTGATGCAGCATCAAGGTCTGAACCGAAGGCAGCGAATGCTTCGAGTTCGCGGAACTGTGCGAGGTCAAGACGTAGACGACCAGCGATCTTCTTCATCGCCTTAGTCTGCGCAGAACCACCAACGCGTGAAACTGAGATACCTACGTTAATCGCTGGGCGAACGCCTGCGTTGAAAAGGTCTGTCTCAAGGAAGCACTGTCCATCAGTAATTGAAATTACGTTTGTAGGAATAAATGCTGAAACGTCATTTCCCTTTGTTTCGATGATTGGAAGGCCAGTCATTGAACCGCCACCGAGCTCATCTGAGAGCTTTGCACAGCGCTCGAGCAGGCGTGAGTGTAAGTAGAAGACGTCTCCTGGGTAAGCCTCGCGGCCTGGTGGACGACGAAGAAGAAGTGAGACTGAACGATATGCCTCAGCCTGCTTTGAGAGATCATCAAAGACGATAAGAACGTGCTCGCCGTTGTACATCCAGTGCTGACCAATTGCAGAACCGGTGTATGGAGCGAGGTACTTAAAGCCTGCTGGGTCTGATGCAGGAGATGCAACGATTGTTGTGTACTCCATTGCGCCAGCTTCTTCGAGTGCGCCCTTAACGGAAGCAATCGTTGAGCCCTTCTGACCAATAGCGACGTAGATGCACTTAACCTGCTTCTTCTTATCGCCTGAGAGCCAGTTTTCACGCTGGTTAATGATTGTGTCGATTGCAACTGCTGTCTTACCAGTCTGGCGGTCACCAATGATCAACTGGCGCTGACCGCGACCAATCGCTGTCATTGCATCGATCGCCTTGATACCTGTTGCAAGTGGCTCCTTAACAGGTTGACGCTCAACCACTGTTGGTGCCTGAAGTTCGAGTGCACGACGTGCATCTGGCTTAATCTCGCCCTTGCCGTCGATTGGACGGCCAAGTGGATCTACTACGCGGCCAAGGAAGCCGTCTCCGACAGGAACAGAGAGAACTTCACCGGTACGACGTACTGATGTTCCTTCTTCGATACCAGCGTAATCACCGAGGATTACAACACCGATTTCGCGAACATCGAGGTTGAGAGCGAGACCTAGTGTGCCGTTCTCGAATTGAAGAAGTTCGTTCGCCATTGTTGAAGGAAGTCCTTCAACGCGAGCGATTCCATCGCCTGCCTGGCTAACAGTTCCGACCTCGTCACGAGCCGCGGTGCCTGGATCATATGACTTAACGAAGTTCGCTAAGGCATCCCGAATTTCATTCGGTTGGATCTTGAGCTCTGCCATGAGTTTCCCCTTTTTTCCTGTCTTAGTTTTGACCTACAAGTGCGCGTCCTGCACTTGCTAGTCGGTTTGAAATACTGCCATCTACGAGTTCATCTGCGAACTTCACTGAAACGCCACCAATGATGGATGAATCCACCTGGATGTTGACCGTGATTGGCTGGCCAACCTGCTTTTCAATTGCTGCTGCAAGACGAGTTTTCTGTGCATCCGTAATTTCTGTTGCTACACGAACATGTGCGATGAGGCGGTTGCGTCGATTTGCAATACCGAAGAGGTAGTCAGCAAAAGCTGCTTCGATACTGCGACTACGAAGGCTGGTCACAAGTGCAACGGCTAACTTCACAGTAGAAGCAGATGCGCTCTTTGAGAGTACATCGGCGATCAAAGCGCCCTTGGCGTCTACTGAACCGTTTCCGACTAGTGCCTTACGGAGTTCGAAATTATCTGCAATGACTCGAGAGACTTCAAAGAACTCTGACTCGAGGCGATCAAGTGCGCCATCAGCATTTGCCGCTGTCGCCTCTGCCTCGATTGCCAACTGCTCAAGGATGATTACAAGGTCCTTGGCGGCAGACCAGCGAAGGTCTGCAATTGCTGTCAAAAGTTCGCTTGCACCGGCTGAAATCTTTGAACCGAAGAGATCTTTAACGAGTGCAGCCTTTGCTGATCCATCACGTGATGAATCAGTAAATGCGCGACGTAGAGATGTATTGGTTGCAAATGTTTCAGCGGCAAAGAACAGTTGTGCAGACAGCTCAGAAGCAGTTGAAGCTGTTGCGCCTTTTACGGCAGCATCAAGCTTCGCACGGGCAGTCACGAGTGACTGACGGCTACTTCCTCCGAGATGTATACGCATTACTTGCTCTTTTCCAAGTCTTCAATGAAACGTTCAACGATTCGTGACTGACGAGCCTGGTCATCGAGAGCTTCTCCCACAATCTTTGATGCGAGTTCAACAGCCAATGTACCTACCTCGTTACGAAGTGAAGTAATTGCCTGCTGGCGCTCTGCCTCAATAGAAGCGTGTGCTGCTGCAGTGATGCGAGCTGCTTCCTCTTGAGCCTTCGCGCGAAGATCTTCAACGATCGCAGCGCCCTGAACACGTGCTTCTTCACGAAGACGTGTGGACTCATCACGAGCAGATGAAAGTTGTTCTGTGTATGAAGCGAGAGCGCGTGCAGCTTCAAGCTGTGCCTGCTCAGCCTTCTCCATGCCACCTTGAATTGCTGCGGTGCGTTCTGTATATGCCTTTTCAAACATAGGAACGACTTTGCTCTTCAAGACGAGGAAGAGAAGTGTGAAGGCGATGAGGCCAACCACTATCTCAACTGGATGAGGAATGAGAGGGTTGAGCTCTTCTGCGGCTAATACCGCTTCATCCGCAAAGTTAAATAGATGCATTTTTTCTCCTTAGGGAGTTACCTGTTAGATAAACCGATTAGAGAACGAATGCGAGAACGAGACCGAAGAGAGCAAGTGCTTCTGCCATAGCGAATCCGAGGAACGCGATTGGCTGAAGGACGCTGCGTGACTCTGGCTGGCGTGCAACACCGCTGATGTAAGCAGCGAAGATCATGCCGGTTGCGATTGCAGGTCCGATTGCAGCAATGCCGTAACCGATGACGTTAAGTGAGCCTGTCATGTTTCTACCTTTCTTACTGAAGAAGCGAAGTTACTTCCCCAATTCTGTTTTCTTGCTTGTTAGTGCTCGTCGGCGAGTGAGCCAGCGATATAGAGTGCTGATAAAAGTGTGAAGATGTAGGCCTGTAGGCACTGCACCATAAACTCAAAGAAAGTCAGGGCGATCGCCATGACGAATGCAAACGGTGCAACTAGCTTCAAACCAATTACTCCTGCTAACAAATGTTCTCCGCCCAACATAAATACGAGCAAGAGCAAGTGTCCAGCGAACATATTTGCAAAGAGACGAAGGCCCAAAGTAAATGGGCGAACTACGAAGAATGTTGCGATTTCAATTGGTGTGAGAAGAACGTAAATCGCCTTCGGTACGCCAGGCATAAACGCGATGCCCTTGAGGTAGTGACCAAGGCCTTGCTTCTTAATTCCAACATAGTGATAAACCAAGTAGGCAGTGATTGCGAGCGCATAAGGGAATCCCACATGCATATTCGCAGAGAACTGCAGCATCGGAACGATTGCAAATACGTTATTTACAAGAACAAATGTGAAGAGCGTGAAGAGGTATGGCACGAAGCGCATGAACTCTGGGCCGAGAATGTCACGTGCAAGACCGTTGCGAACAAAGTCATAGACAAGTTCGCCAGAGAACTGAAGTTTTCCAGGAACAACCTTTGCTTTACGTGATGCTGAGATGAAGTAGATAGAAATCAATACAACAGAGAGAGCAGCGAGAAGAACTGGCTTTGTTAGCCATTCGATATTCTCGAAAATTGGAGGAAGATCAAAGTCCTTTACACCGGGAGGGGTAAATCCCTCTTCACCGCTGAGCTTTAGATGCATTGCCATCCCTCAGAATTAGGTTGAACGGTATTGAGCCTGACCACTTCAGACGAGGGAAAGATTAGGGGGTAGAACCGCTTCCTGAGAAATCGAAACTGGGTGGCACTCGCCACTATTTACGGGTCTGTAGTGGGCAGATACCTGAGTGAGGCCTCAATAAGCCAAGGCTCTGGACGTAGGACAGGGCATGGCGGTTGAGCTGAACGATTCTTACTCTCGGCCGAAACGTAACCAGATCAGGTAGAGAGCGCCGCCCATGCCCAGAAGGAAGCCAATAAGCGTGAAATAAGAGGTATTCAAGTACCGATCAGCGAGATAGCCCGCGCCGCCCCAGAAAAGCAGGCCGGAGAGCATGTAGCCGACGATGGTCCAGAGGGCATCTGCCTCGCGATTGGCTGCCATTGGATCTCCTTCTATCGGGTTATTGCTCGGGTTTACTGTCGGGGAGGTAATTGTAGATGAAGTTTAAGCCCCAGATAGGCCTTGATCTCCCCACCCAGCCAAGCAAAGGTGGCGGCGATTGCGCTAAGCGCAAAAGCCCTGCGGTCACAGGTCTCGTTAGAGACAAAGGTTGTGATGAGGAAGAGGAAAACTCCGAGCAAAATCACCTTCGCCATATAGGAGAACATCGCAATCGACATCGTCATCACTGGATCTAAATCGCGAGTCAATCGAGCGGTGCCAATATTTGTAGCGAAGAAGATGACCACTACGAATTGCGCCAATAGAGCGCCCACTAGACCAGCGCTCCCTTTCATCCATGTTGATATGGCGATTGAAATTAGCGCGATAACGATTGTTGGGATTGCCGCTCCCCGAAGCAGCGCTCGCTCTGTGCTCATGCAGTGATGACCTTTCCGTTCTTAGCTGCTTTTCGCAGTTCTGGACGCTGCATTTGAAAAACAATTGTGAATATCAAGAGCGCTGCAAAGATTGCGCCGGCAACCCATAGTGGCGTGAATGCTGATATTGAAACTGGAAAAGCTATCGTCGCTGTCCAGAAATACATAATCAAAGCTGTGCGAGTCTGTGTATTTCCGGAACGCATTATTCGATGGTGAATATGTTCTTTATCTGAAGCGAATGGAGACTTGCCAGCGCGTAGACGCCTAATGATTGCTGAGAATAAATCAATCAACGGTATTGCTAAGACAGCAAGTGGAAGTGCAAGTGGAAGTAACGTTGGACCAAGTTTCTCGGCTGAGATTGCATTGGGATCAATCTGACCTGTAAGAGTAATTGCAGATGCAGCAAGTAAAAGTCCTAGAAACATCGAACCAGAGTCGCCCATAAAAATCTTTGCTGGATATGCGTTATGAGGCAGGAAGCCAATACAGACACCGATAAGGATTGCGGTGATAAGTGATGGCGAACCTGCACGGTTAAAGCCATAAATAACCGCTAAAAGGTAGGCAAAAGCAAAGAATGAAGCCCCTGAGATGGCAACGATTCCAGCTGCCAAGCCATCAAGTCCATCAATGAAGTTAACTGCATTAATGGTGACAAGCACAATCACAACTGTAAGAAGTTGGCCGATACTTGGTGGCAAAGTAACAACACCATTGATTGGCAGCCAGAAAATTTGCACGCCGTAGATCAATAGGATTCCCGCTGCCAGAGCTTGTCCCGCTAACTTTGTGAGCGCATCTAATTCAAATCGATCATCAATCATTCCTAGTAAGACTAAGAAAGTTGCGGCGAGGAAGATTCCGATTGATTCTCGAGTGAAGGATTTACCCACCAGTGATAAGTGATGAACCATGGCGAAAGTGACAGCCATTCCGATCCACATCGCAAGCCCACCCCATCTAGGTGTTGGCGTTGTATGTACATCGCGTTCACGAATCTTGGCTACGACACCAAAGCGAATCGCCCACTTACGAACAAAGGGTGTGACGACATAGCAAATAGATGCAGCGAGCAGAAGTGTTACCAAGTACTCGCGCATCTCTTATCTTTCGCTATTACGCCTGGTAGATCGGGAACTTGGCAGTGAGGTCGTGCACCTCAGATTTGATTGCAGCATGTGAAGCAGCATCATCACTCTTGATTGCGCGCGAGATTAATGAAGCAATTGTCTTCATCTCTTCTACGCCCATACCTTGAGTTGTTGTTGCTGGCGTTCCAACTCGAATACCTGAAGTAACTGATGGCGCCTCTGGATCAAATGGAATTGAATTCTTATTGAGAACAATGCCGGCAGCACCACAACGCTCATCTGCAACTTTGCCATTCACGCCAGTTGCGCGAATATCAACGAGTGCGAGGTGTGTCTCTGTTCCGCCAGAAACTGCGCGCATACCCTCTGATTCAAGCGCCGACGCCAGTGACTTAGCGTTAACGATGACATCCTTGGCATACTTTTGATAAGCAGGCGTTGCACACTCAGCGAGCGCTACTGCTTTTCCTGCAACGGCAGACATAATCGGTCCACCCTGCATACCCGGGAAGACTGCCTTATCAATTGCTGCAGCGTGCTCTGCCTTGGATAAAATCATGCCACCGCGTGGGCCACGAAGGACCTTGTGAGTGGTGAAAGAAACTACATCTGCATAAGGAACTGGTGAAGGAATCGCCTTACCGGCAACAAGACCTATGAAGTGAGCAGCATCTACCCACATAATCGCACCAACTTCGTCGCAGATTGCGCGGACTTTCTCAAAATCAATCAGTGACGGGTAGGCAGTTGCGCCAGAGCAAATCATCTTTGGCTTATTTGCAATTGCAAGATCGCGAAGTTCGTCATAATCGATTAGTTCGTTATCTTGACGAACTCCGTATGAAACGATGTTAAACCACTTGCCTGAGAAGTTGACCTTTGATCCGTGGGTGAGGTGGCCACCATGAGGCAATGACATCGCAAGAACGGTATCGCCTGGCTTAGTAAATGCTTGATAGACAGCAACGTTGGCGCTTGCACCTGAGTGTGGCTGAACATTTGCATGCTCTGCGCCAAAAAGGCTCTTTGCGCGATCAATTGCAATTGTCTCTGCAACATCAACTTCCTCGCAGCCACCGTAGTAACGCTTACCTGGATAGCCTTCGGCATACTTATTGGAGAGAGTTGAACCGAGGGTTGCCAAAACCGCACGCGATGTGAAGTTCTCTGATGCAATCAGCTGCAAATTCGTCTGCTGGCGCTTGAGCTCTGATAACAGCACCTCTGCAATTGCAGGATCTTGCTGGGTAAGAAGTTCGAAATCTGGGCCATAAAACGTTGAACCTGAGAAACTATTGGACATGGCGCTAGCCTATTGGCTGCTCATCAGAAAGTGCGGGCACGACCGCGACTAACTGCTCACGGGTAATGGCACCTTCTCGAATAATGGTCATTGCAGTGCTATCGGCTTCGATAATCGTGGTGGCCGG
>JBFYOW010000043.1:0-9382 GCA_041303595.1 Actinomycetes bacterium | reverse complement strand
GCTAACTCACGCCCTAAATTGATCTTCGCATCGCTCACAATAGATAAGCCTACTGTCGTACTCTTACTCCATGACCCCGGCACCTAGTGCGGGCAGCGAAGGTACGAAGAAGAAGCGTAGGCGCAAACGCCCAACGCATCGCTCCCCACAGAATTCACCTACCCAGGAGGGTGGGCAGCAACCAAAGAAGGCCCCCGCAAAACGAACTCCACCTGCCCACGCCTACGCCAAACGCGTTGATGAGGTGAGCGCCGGTGGTCTTGTTGTTGATAGCACTGGAAAGTTAGGCCTTCTTATTGGTCGTCGTGATCAGAAAGATTCGAGCGGTAAGAAAATTCTCTGGTCACTACCTAAGGGCCATATTGAAGAGGGTGAAACTCCAGAACAAGCTGCGCTACGTGAGGTTGCTGAAGAGACAGGGATTCAATCAGAGATTGAAAAATCACTCGGGATAATCGATTTCTGGTTTATGGCCGGCGGTAAGCGAATCCATAAAACTGTTCATCACTATCTCTTCCGTGAAAGCGGCGGACTTTTGGCGGCACAAGAGAGTGAAGTCGATGAGGTTGCTTGGTTTCCACTCAATGAGATTATCGACAAGCTTGCCTATCCTGATGAGAAGAAATTAATTGCTCGTACCAATGCCACCACAGAGTTGGAAGCGCGATGAAAAAGATTCTCGTACTTCTCTCAACACTAATGACACTTTTTATTTACTTGCCGACCGCAAATTCTGCAACTCCTGTCATTCGTATTATCGATACACCACACCGAAATTTTGATGGCACTTTTCGTGACAATGAATTAGAGAAATCACTAACACCTGATGGAAAACTAGGTAAAGCACTTTTTCGTGGCAACACAACAGCAACCTGGGTCATTGATGCACATCTCATTGATGAAGTTATCGATATGTCTGATGGTTATATCTTCGCTGGTGAGGAGCAACCGCTTGGATCGAGTATCGCTTCTATCTGGCTACAACAATTAATAATTGCAACCTCTGGTAGCCCAATAGTTGCACTCCCTTATGGGAATCCTGATCCTGTGCTTGCACGCAAATTAGCACCGAGTGAAATTAATCTTTATTTACAATTAGGAGAAGAAAAACTAGAGACGTTCTTCGGGCGTTCGGTGATTTCCCAAAATGGCTGGAGTAGCGGAAAGTCTCGTTTAGAGAGCCAATATCAAGAGTTATATAGAGATGAGCGATCTTTGCTTCTTGGTTTAAATAAGGTGATGGATGTTTCTGAGATAACTCAGTTGCGCGCACGTTTAGGTATCACCCTTAATCCACTTCTCGATGCAGATGAGCGCGCTTACTTCTCTTACTCTGCGCGCGATGCCGTCTCCAAAGTTGCCGCTAAATTAAAAATTGTATCTGGGCGATATCAATTAACTTCTGAGACTGTCAAAGTGCCACTGACATTGGTAAATAAATTTGATACTGCCACAACTGTAAGTCTTTGGCTCACCCCAATGAACTCGCGTGTGCAGGTACAAGATGTCACCAACATAACGATCCCGCCGCGTTCACAGATTCAGATTGCAGTGCCCTTCACTGTGATTGCATCCGGTTCTACCTTGGTCACGGCGCAATTCGCTTCAGTTGAGGGGTATCCAATCGGAGAGATTTCAAAGCTCAATCTATCTTTAACTGTTATTGATTCTCGGGTTACTTGGTTCACAACAGGTGCTGCAATACTTTTATTTGCTGGCGCGATTACACAATCCTTCCGTCGAGTAAGGAGGAGTCGCAATGAAAAATAATGAACTTTTCCGCGCCTCTTCCATTATGGCGATCGGAACGATTCTCTCTCGCATTACCGGATTTTTCCGCGCCATTCTTGGTGTTGCTGTTCTTGGTACCGCACTTCTTGCCGATACTTATAACGTTGCAAACACAATGCCCAATATTCTCTACAACTTACTTGTAGGTGGAGCGCTCACAGCAATCTTCGTGCCACAACTCGTTCGTTCGTTTAGTGATGCGGACGGTGGGCACGGCTTTGCTTCTCGTTTGGTAACAACAATCTCTGGAATCCTCTTGTTGCTTGTTGCGGTAGGAATGGTCTTCGCACCGCTACTTGTACAGCTTTATGCACCAGAGTTCTCTGACGCTGGATTTGAAAGAGAACAGGCGATTGCCGTTGCCTTTACTCGTTATTGCCTGCCACAGATCTTCTTCCTTGGACTCTTCACCATGCTCGGCCAGGTAGCTAATGCACGCGGTTCTTTTGCCCCTCTTATGTGGGCACCAATCGCTAATAATTTAGTTGTTATCGCTGTTTTCGCTGGTTTTCTCGCTTTCCAGCGCGGAATCTCAGTTGGTTCAATCACTGATTTCCAAATTCAACTACTGGGGTGGGGAACAACCGCGGGTGTTGTGATTCAAGCGCTGATATTAATTCCTGTGGTTCATCGATCTGGAATTCGCCTTCGACCAGTCTTTGGTGTTAAAGGTCTTGGCAAATCATTCTCGCTCGCTGGCTGGACTCTGGTCTACGTTCTTATCTCACAACTTGGTTATCTCGTCACAGTTAATGTTGCAACCGCTGCCGCAGTGCGAAGTGCAAAAGCTGGTATTGAAACAGGTGTTGGATTTACGCCATACACCAGCGCTTACTACATCATGCTTCTGCCGTACTCGATTGTGACGATTTCAATTGTGACTGCGCTCTTGCCACATCTCTCAAAACTTGCGATTGAGAAGAAGGTTGATGATGTTCGTTTGCAATTGATTCGTGCAATCAAAATGGTTGGCGTTGTGACTGTTCCTAGTTCAGTTGCTTTAGTTTTCTTTGGTCCATTGATGACAGAGGTTCTCTATATGGGAATCTCACTCGATGACTCTCGATATATTGGATATGTCCTTGCAGCACTTGGTTTTGGACTTGTTCCATTTAGTATCAATTTGATCCTGGTTCGTGGATTTAATGCATTCGAAGATACTAAGACTCAAGTAATCTCAATCTTCATCATTAATGTGATCTCTGTAATTTTGAGTTATATCTTCCTCTGGCAGCTCGATAGCGATATTGTCACTATCGGTCTTGGGCTCGCCTTTTCTCTCAGTTACATAGTTGGTTTATTGATCACTCTGAAGTTGATAAAGAAGCACGTTGGAAGGCTGTCAATCTCAGATTTTGCAGGTCAGCACCTGCGCTTGCTGCTCGCTTCAATCATTGCAATGGCCCCGCTATTTGCTCTATCGCTTTATCTTGGTTGGGTAAATGATGACGCTCCACTGATTGTGAGAGCGCTGCGTTTACTCGTTGTTCTCCTTTTGGCAGGGTTAGGTTTCCTCTTCCTTGGCCATCGCCTAAAGGTGGCTGAAATCGCAGGTCTTCGAGGCTTCGCCACATCACTTCTCGAGCGCCGTAAGCGTTAACAGCGCGATAAGGTGCGCCTATGAGCACTGAAGTACGCGATATCGTCATTGTCGGTTCTGGTCCTGCCGGATACACCGCTGCTATCTATGCAGCACGTGCAGATTTGAAACCGTTGATCTATGAAGGTTCTGTTACTGCCGGTGGCGCACTAATGAATACCACTGAGGTCGAGAACTTCCCTGGTTTTATCGATGGAATCATGGGACCAGATCTCATGGATAACATGCGTAAGCAGGCGAAACGTTTCGGCGCCGAATTAGTTACCGACGACATTGTTGAGATGGATCTCGATGGCGAGATCAAAACTTTAAAAGATGGTTCTGGCAATGTCGTAAAGGCAAGAGCTGTAATCCTCGCAATGGGATCGGCCTACCGTGAGATTGGTCTTGAAAATGAGAAGCGCCTCTCAGGTCGCGGCGTCTCATGGTGTGCAACCTGTGACGGTTTCTTCTTCCGTGATCAAGTGATTGCTGTTGTTGGTGGTGGAGACTCTGCAGTTGAAGAGGCAACATTCTTAACAAAGTTTGCTTCCAAAGTTGTCTTGATCCACCGTCGTGACTCACTTCGTGCATCAAAGATTATGCAAGAGCGTGCATTTAATAATCCTAAGTTAGAGATGATGTGGGATACCGAGGTCATCGATGTCCTTGGCCAAGATAAGGTCGAAGGTTTGAAGTTAAAAAACACGAAGACAGGTGAAGAGACCACTGGCGCATTTACCGGTCTCTTTGTCGCTATCGGACACATTCCTCGTTCCGAGCTTGTCACTTCACAGGTGGCACTTGATGGCGAGGGGTATGTAAAGGTAGATGGACGTTCAACACGCACCAATCTCACGGGAGTTTTTGCCTGTGGCGATCTTGTTGACCATACCTACCGCCAAGCGATTACAGCCGCAGGTTCTGGTTGCCAAGCCGCGTTAGACGCTGAGAAGTTCCTAGCTCACTAGTATTCTTTAAATATCAAAGTACAGTAGTCAAATAACCCGTATATAAGTAAATAGGAGTAAGTCATGAGCACACCAATCAAAGTAACAGCAGCAGATTTCGACCAGCTTGTATTGAAGAGCAGCAAGCCTGTTCTTGTTGATTTCTGGGCTGAGTGGTGTGGTCCATGCCGCGCAATCGCACCAATCTTGGACGATATTGCAGCAGAGCACGGCGATAAGCTCACTATTGCAAAACTCAATACAGATGAAGAGTCAGCAATTGCAATCAAGTATGGCGTGACATCGATTCCAATGCTCAATGTTTATGTCAATGGTGAAGTTGTAAAGACCATCATCGGTGCAAAGCCAAAGCCAGCGCTCTTGAAGGAACTCGAAGGCTTTATCTAAACCAACTATGAAGGAGTTATCTCCCGACGAGATTCGCTCTTTTCAACAAGAGCGTGGACTCCATGTCACCGGTGAATTAAATGAAGCGACAGCGCGCGCTCTAGAAGAGGCGCGTTGGAAGCTTGGTGATCGATCACTCAATCTGCAGCCATCTCCCATGATGCGAGGTGATGATGTTGCCACTTTGCAGGCGCGTCTTACTGAGATGGGTTTTAATGCCGGACGTGTTGATGGAATCTATGGCGTTGCTACAGAAGCGGCGGTAAAAGAGTTTCAGAAATCTGTTGGTACAACAGTTGATGGCAAGTGTGGTCCAGCGACAATCATTGCTCTTCTGCGTTTAACTAAGACAATCTCTGGTGGTGCTCCCGCAGCGCTGCGAGAAAGTGCACAACAGAAGAACCGTGGTCCTGCACTGGCAAATAAAGTTGTCGTTCTTGATCCTGGATCAAATATCGGTGAAGAAGAGATTACTTTAGATATCGCAAATCGCATCGAGGGTCGTTTGCTAGCACTGGGTGCAACTGTCTTTCTTACTCGTGGTGCAACAAATAACCCAACTGAACAAGAACGAATTAAATTTGCAAATAGAAACAGCGCAGATTTATTAATCTCACTTCATACTGATAGACATTTAAATCCCGACGCGCAAGGTGTCTCCACATTCTTCTATGGCAGTGATACTCACGGGATTCACTCGATTGTCGGCGAGCGCTTTGCTTCGCTAGTTCAGCGCGAACTCATTGCGAGAACTGATTTATTGAATTGCCGCACCCACGCCAAGACTTGGGATATTTTGAGATTGACTCAATCACCAGCAATCCGCGTTGATCTTGGCTATTTGACCAATAAAGGTGATAGCCAGCGTTTAGCGCGACCAGAATTCCGAGATACTCTCGCTGAGAGTTTTATTATTGCAATCCAACGTCTCTATCTCTCTGCTGAAGATGATGCCAAGACTGGAACCTTACGGATTTCAGATCTGCGCAGCGCTGGTATTCGCCGTTAATTAAGTACCTAATCAATAGCCTTTTATGGGAAGATTCACCCCATGTCAGAGGTAAATGTTCGCTATCAGACCGGTGCTCCGCAGAATCTTGAGACTAGATTCGCTGCGCGAGCCGCTGGAATGTTGCCCTCTGAAATTCGCGCCCTCTTTGCAGTAGCTTCGCGCCCAGAGATTGTCTCTCTCGCTGGAGGAATGCCAAATCTCTCTGCTCTACCAATGGAGATGATGGCTGGGGTTGTTAATGAGCTCATTCTTACCAATGGCTCAGAAGCGCTCCAATATGGAAGCGGTCAGGGACATCCAAAACTTCGTGAACAGATCTGCGATGTGATGGCACTTGAAGGTATTCGCGCCAATCCAGATGATGTAGTTGTAACTACCGGTTCTCAGCAGGCGCTCGACCTCATCTCTCGTATCTTTATCGATCCAGGCGATGTTGTTCTCGTAGAGGCTCCTTCATATGTTGGCGCACTCGGCACATTTCGCCAATATGAGGCATCTGTTGTCCATGTTGAGATGGATCACGATGGAATGGTTCCTGACTCTCTCCGCAACGCAATTAAGAGCGTTCGTGCCGCGGGTCGCAAAATCAAATTCCTTTATCTCATCCCTAATTACCAGAACCCAACTGGTGTCTGCCTTCCTGCTGATCGCCGGACAGAGATTTTAAATATTTGTCGCGAGGCAGAGATTTTTGTTGTTGAAGATAACCCTTATGGGTTACTTGGTTTTGATAAGCCATCGCCTAATGCGATGCGTGCAGAAGATTCTGAGAACGTTATCTACCTCGGTTCATTTTCAAAGACAATTGCATCTGGTCTTCGTGTCGGTTGGGCGCTCGTTCCACAATCACTGAAAGATAAGTTAGTGATTGCATCAGAGTCATCGATTCTCTGCCCATCAAACTTTACTCAATTAACAATCTCTAGTTATCTTGCAGATCAGCCATGGCGTGATCAGATTGCAAGCTTCTGTGATCTCTATAAAGTTCGTCGCGATGCAATGCTTGAATCTCTGGAAGCTCATTTTCCAGCAGAGGCTACTTGGACAAAGCCAGGTGGTGGCTTCTATGTTTGGGTTAATTTGCCAGCAGAGATTGATACAAAGGCTTTAATGCCAAAGGCGATTGTTGCCAAGGTTGCCTATGTACCTGGCAACGCTTTCTATGCTGATGGTCTTGGCTCTTGGTCGATGCGTCTTTCTTACTGCCATCCAACTCCAGAGCGCATTCGTGAGGGTGTGAAGGCGCTCGGTGGTGTGATTAAGCAGGAGATGTCGCGCCGCGGTACTGCAATTAATTAAAAGTTGAATTAACCTTCAATTAAATCAACGAGGCGCTGTAGATCTTCACTGCCGGCAAATTCGATAACAATCTTGCCTTTACCTTTGCCCATATCAACGCTGACGCGTGTATCTAGATAGTCGCTGAGTAGCTCTGCTGCTGCTAAACCAGCTCCAGATAAGCTCTTAGTAGAGCTCTTCTTTCCCTTTGACGTTGATGGCTTAAAGGTTGCGATTATCTCTTCGGTGGCACGAACACTTAAACCTTCGCCAACTATTCTATTTGCAAGTTTTTCAATATCAGAAGAATCAGTAAGACCAAGAAGTGCGCGTGCGTGACCGGCAGATAAAATTCCAGCTGCAACTTTTCGCTGAACCGATTCTGGCAAGTTAAGGAGGCGAATTGTGTTTGAAATTTGTGGTCGTGATCGTCCTAATTTGAGCGCTAACTCATCATGTGTGCAGCCAAAATCAGTGAGGAGTTGAAGGTATGCCGCCCCTTCTTCTAGTGGATTAAGTTGGCTGCGGTGAATATTTTCAATGAGCGCTTCACGCAATAGTTCGTTATCTGGAGTCTGTCGAATAATGACAGGAATAGATTTAAGTCCAGCAGCTTTTGCCGCACGGAAGCGACGCTCACCCATAATTAATTCATATTTATTCTCGCCAACTTTACGAACAACTGGCGGTTGTAAAATTCCAAATAATTTTATCGAGGCAATTAGTTCATTGAGTGCATCTTCATCAAAGACAGTACGTGGTTGACGTGGATTTGGTGAGATTTGATCTAAAGGAATCTCATTCTGTGTTGCAACAACAACATCATCAACTGTTAGTGATGTTGGAATGAGTGAATCTAAATTGATACCAAGACCGCCGCGCTTTGCCGCCATTACGCTATTCCATCCTTGTAATTAATGTTTACAACATTTGAATTAAATTCATTTGTTAAATCTGGTTCTTTAGCTTTTCCGCGCTCTGAAATTTCGCGTGCAACCTGCATATATGCAATTGCACCTGGTGATAGTGGATCGTATGTCATCACTGTCTGGTTATATGAAGGCGCTTCGGATACACGTACGGCGCGTGGAATAGGAACATCAATTAATTCATTAGGAAAATGTGCGCGGACATTTGCGGCGACATCATTTGAAAGTCGTGTGCGAGAATCAAACATTGTTAAGATAATTGTTGAGAGATTAAGCGTTGGATTAAGTCGCTTCTTTACCAGTGTGTATGTTTCAAGTAATTGAGATAGACCCTCTAGTGCGTAATACTCGGTTTGAATTGGAATCATCAATTCACGTGATGCTGCAAAGGCGTTGATAGTAAGAAGGCCTAGAGATGGTGGGCAATCAATAAAGATGTAGTCATAGTTAACGCTAATCTCATCAATCGCTTCCTTTAATTGAAGTTCACGCGCAACCATGGAGACTAAATTGATCTCTGCATTTGCCAGCGATGTATTTGATGGAATGCAATCTAGTTCTGGAAAACCGACAACCTTCTGCACAACAGATGCGATAGGCGCAGTTCCCATAAGGACCTCATAGACGCCGGCGCTCTCTCGATGTTCGACCCCAAGGGCGGTAGAGGCATTTCCTTGCGGGTCGAGGTCGATCACGAGGACGCGAAGGCCACCCATAGCTAGAGCGGCTGCAATATTGACAGTTGAGGTGGTCTTTCCTACCCCGCCCTTCTGGTTGGCAACGGTGAAGATTCGGGTGGAAGCAGGCTTAGCCATCGCCTCTTTAAGGCGGCGAACGCCTATAACTTTTCCACCTGTCAGAGCAGCATTTGTTTCACGTGAATCATCCACAGCCCTATCTAACCACCAAAGCAGGTGGGCAAACTACTGCGCTGGGATTTTAGGGAGCTTCTTCAGCTCAACTACGCGCCCAAGGCCGATGCCTTCAAGGGTAATCTCATGGAGAATTGAGCCTGGAACCGCCTCCATCTCACGGGCAGCCGACTCCCCCTTCATAGCAAGGAGAGATCCATTCATCTTGAGCATATGCCAGCTCATCTTCTTTAATTTATCTAGAGCTGCTACTGCTCGAGCGGTCACATAATCAGCGCTCTTCTTTACATCCTGCGCTCGCCCGCGAATTACCTGAATCTCCGTGCCTTCTGTCGCCTCTTTTAGGAACTCCACTCGGCGTTCAAGCGGCTCAATAAGGGTAACTTTGAGGTCTGGGCGGGCTAGAGCGATCACAATGCCTGGTAAACCTGCCCCTGAACCGATATCAAAGAGGGATGCCCCTTGAGGTAAGAGTTGGCAGACAAAGAGGGAGTTGAGGATATGGCGCTCCCAGATTCGATCTCCTTCACGTGGGCCAATCAACCCACGCCCAATGCCGGGAC
>JBFYOW010000042.1:0-9453 GCA_041303595.1 Actinomycetes bacterium | reverse complement strand
AGATATCTCTGTCGTTGGTTATGACGATCATGACTTTGCATCGACGATTGGTCTGACAACTATTTCGCAGCCGGTGCAGTTCTTGGGTCAATTAGCTGCTTCGCAGATTATGGCGAAGATTGAAAAGCCTGAGAGCGCAACAGCACAGATGAAGGTGCCTATCTCGCTGATAATTCGTGAATCAGTGCAAGATATTACTTAACTGCTCCCTGCGAAATTCCACTAATAAACTGCTTCTGTAGCGCTAAGTAGAAGGCAATAATAGGAATTACCGCTAACAAGAGACCCGCCATTGCTTGTCCATACTCTGAGGTGTATTGACCGTAGAAGAGGTAGGTCGAAAGTGGCAAGGTTTGTGTTTCGCGAGTAAGAACCAGGCGTGGCAATAGGAAGTCATTCCAGATCCAAAGTGCATTAACAATTGCGACAGTTGCAGTAACAGGACGCAACATTGGGAAGATGATTCTCCAGAAGATTGTCATATCGCTTGCACCATCCATTGATGCTGCCTCATCGAGATCCATCGGAATTTTTGAGATAAATCCGTGATAAAGAAAGACTGAGAGCGCAATACCAAATCCTTGGTAGAAGAAGATAAGTGCGGCGCGATTATTAATTGCTACAAACTGAGCGAAGATGGAGATGAATGGAATCATCAGAGCTTGGAACGGAATAATCATTGAGGCAACAAGAATGAGGAATGTGGTCTTTGTGAACTTATTCTTATTACGTGCTAAGTAGTAAGCGAGCATTGATGACAATACAATTAAAGATGAAACGCTGATTACCGTGATGATCACAGAGTTCGTTAACGAACGGTAGAAATCCATCTTCTGGAGCGCTTGGGTGAAGTTCTCTGTCATAAATGTCTTAGGTAGACCGAGAGGATTCATTAGAATTTCCATCTTGGGCTTAAAGGCGTTAATTAATACAAGAACAAACGGTAATACGTAGGCTACGGAGACAACTAGCCCTCCCAAGAAAATTGACTTCTTGGCAATCTTGAGACGTTCACTCATTGCTGGACCTCCGCACGCTTGCTGATTGTGACTTGGATTAGCGCTGCTGCGGCTACCAAGATAAAGAGAAGTACTGCCTTGGATTGACCGGTTCCAAAATTACCGAAGGCAAATGCATCCTGGAAAATATGCATTGCAATCAACTCAGTTGTGCGATACGGACCGCCACCCGTAAGGGCAAGGTTCACGTCGTATGCCATAAAGCCACCACGTAGGGTTAGGAAGATTGAGATTGTAAAAGCTTGTGCCATCAATGGCATTTTGATTGACCAGAGTGTGCGCGCAGCTGATGCGCCATCAACACGTGCTGCTTCAATCACTTCTTGCTCAATAGAGATAAGTCCTGTGATGTAAATGATCATCATGTAACCCGATGCTTGCCAGGTCGTCACAATAATCAACGCCCAGAATGCTGTGTTTGTCTCCCCGAGCCACGATGTTGAAAAGATCGACCAACCAAATTTGTTAGAGACTGAAACGAGTGCGGTGTTAAAGATAAATTGCCAAATCACACCGAGGATAACTCCACCGATGAGATTGGGGATAAATAGGAATGTGCGGAAGATATTGGAGCTCTTCAACTTTGTTGTAACAAGGAGAGCTAATCCAAAGGCAACGGCGTTGATGGTGATAACCGAGACAATTACATACTTAAATGTAAATCGTAGAGTTATCCAAAATTCTGGGTCACGTAGAGATTCTGTGTAATTTGAGAAGCCAACATATTTATCATGTGAGAAACCATCCCAGTTGGTGAAGGTGAGATACATGCCCTGTAGGAATGGGTAGATGAGCACTGCAGCAAAAATTGAAAGTGGGAGTAAACCAAAGAAGACAAATCTCTTTAACTGGCTGCCGTGATGCATCTGGTCACCTTCGCTTTTATTAACAGGGTATTAAGTGGGTAAATATTAGCGAGGCCGCCCCGGAGTTGTAACCCCGAAGCGACCTCGCTTTTATATCTATTGGTATTGACTTGGTGCTTTGGTTAAGAAATTACTTCTTAACTCCGCGCCATGTCTTTACTGAGCCCTTCCAAGCCTTCTCAAGCTCTTCAGCGTACTCAGCGCCGTCGATCTTCTTAGCCATCAACTTCTGGCCAGATGCTCCGTAGAGATCCTGTCCACCTGCTGGATAGTAAGTGTTGATCCACTCGAGAGTCTTGTCAGCGTTAACATACTTGGCAATTTCCTTAGCCATGAATGTCTTTGGTGATGTTGTGAAGCCCTTGTATACAGGGATGAAGTTCATTCCACCATCTGCAACTGGACCTGCAACACGCTTCTGACCTGCTGGAGTTGTGTACAACCACTCAAGGAAGTCCACTGCACCAGCGCGCTCAGCAGCTGTTGACTGCTCCTTGTCGATCATGAAGTAGCCTGGAACACCAACAGAGATTGACTTGTTACCCGCGAACTTAGGGCTGTTGCTAATTGGCAATGGCATGATGCCGAAGTCAGTTGAAGGTGCTGCTGTAAGCAAGTTTGGCTCTGCCCAGTTACCCATGAACCAGAATGCTGCCTTGCCTGAAGCAAGATCTGCTACAGAGAGGTCGTATTCAGTGTCAGTTGTATTTGGCTTTGCCTGGTTGTACTTGTTGAGCAATGCAAATGTTGCAAGGTAGTTCTGGAAGATAGAATCTTTTGAAAGGTCCTTCTTGCCATCTGCAAGATCATCAAGAACTGCTAGACGTCCTTCGTGTGTTGGTGCTGCGTTAGCGAAGTAGATGTTTGTGAAGTGAGCACCAAGTGACCACCAGATGCTTGAGAAGCGAACTCCACCAGCGCCTGACTTCTTTGCCTTACGAAGTGCAACTTCTAGTGACTGACGTGTTGTGATCTTTGATGGATCAATGCCAGCCTTGTCGAGAGCCTTCTTGTTGTAGAGAAGACCGAAAGCTTCAGCTGTTGATGGAACACCAACGAGCTTTGAACCAACTGTTGCTGCCTCAAGAAGTGAAGGAGAAACAAGCTTTGCAAGCTTTGAGCCCTTCCAGTCCATGACCTTGTCAGCCATGTCAGGAATCTCTTGGAGTGCGTACATGATTGTTGGTGCATTCTTTGCAGCGTACAAAGGAGTTACATTCTGAAGGAATGTGAGCTTTGCATCACCTGGAATTGACTCGACTGTGTAGCAAGACTGGCTTGCGTTGTATTCCTTAACTGCTGCGAGGAACTGATCCTGGATTTCAACCTTGATTGTTCCGAGCATTGTTACCTTTGTTGCCTTTGAACATGTTGCAGCTGATGCAGCAGGTGTTGTTGCGACAACTACTGATGCAGAAAGTGCCGCAGCAAGTGCAAGAGCACCAAGCTTTGTGAACTTCTTCATGAAGTATTTCCTTTCACGGGTTTAACCAGCGCCTAGGAGAGCTAGTTGTGGGTAAAAGGTAATCGTTTGCAGGTAGTAAAGGAAAGTTGAGCGGCGTAACTCTATGGCAACCTTTTTGCGGTTTTTTGCAGAATTGCGCTTGAGGCAGGGAGGGCATGCAGGGTGGTAAGGGCTAGAGCCGCCTCTGGCACGAAGAGTTCGAGGCTGCCGTTATCTATAACCAGTCTTAGGGTGAAATTTTCTAATGAGATGGGTGGGGTGCTTTGGGGAGCATCCTCAAATTCTGGAAACCACGACGCGCTTCGATCGACAGTGATCTTCTTTGTAACTGAATCAAAGTTAATAACGAGAGCACAATCTTTCTCGCTGATTGTGATGGTGCAATCTTCGCTTGAATCAATAGCGAAACTCTTATCGGTGACATCTTTGAGTTCTTTGATGGGAAGGGCTGAGAGTTGAAGTTGAACATTGTTTTCGATCAAAGTTAACTCACGTGGTGTCGTCATTGAACCGCGCCAGATAGGTGATGGGAGTTTTGCGGCGTAATCCCAATTACTCATCCACGCTAAAAATATCTTGCGGTTATCGGGTGCATTGAAGAAAGTGACGCCGGCATAGTTGTCGCGACCATAATCAATCCATTTAGTATCGCTCTGTTCGGTTGAGAAAGTTTCTCCATCCCAATCACCAATAAAGTATTGGGTTCCTGAACCACCAGCAATACCGCCAGGGTTGAGTGAGACAAGGAGAACCCACTTCTCTTCACCGTGAGGTGTTTGCAATGGGAAAAGATCTGGACATTCCCAAATACCGCCGGTTGCACCTAGTGGTCCAAAATCGGAGAGGTGTTCCCAATTCTTCAGATCTTTTGATGTAAAGAAAGCAATTTTATATTCGTGTGGTTTGGCTATTGTCATCAACCAGCTTTGGTTTGATTCATTCCAAGAAACTTTAGGGTCACGGAAATCTTTCATTCCTAAATCGAGTACTGGGTTACCTGCATATTTGGTCCAAGTGAGCCCTTCATCAACGCTATATGCAATATGTTGCGATTGATTGCTCTCATCATTTTGATGCACTGTGTAAATAGCTACCAGCGGTGGATTATCGATAGTTCCAAAGCCACTGCTATTGGTGAAATCGACAACTGCACTACCGCTAAAAATTCCGGTTGTATCGGTGCAGCCAATTGCAACAGGTAGATGCTCCCATTGGTGTAAATCAGTGCTTACAGAGTGCCCCCAAGACATATTGCCCCAAAGAATTCCTGAAGGGTTATGTTGGTAGAAGAGATGATATTTACCTTTGTAGTAAAGCAATCCGTTGGGATCATTAATCCAGTTCTTTGCCGGGGTGAAGTGAGCGCGTGGGCGAAATTCTTCACCGAAAATACTGGATCTCTCGTGCGATTGCATGGCGCGTACCTTATCCTCATCATATGGAATTTGTTAAGTCACTCTTATCTCCCGAGTCGATTGTTGGTGATCTCGGGTTAATCGGAGTCATTTTGATTATCTTTGCTGAGACTGGCTTATTAATCGGGATGGCATTTCCGGGTGACTCACTTCTCTTTGCAGCGGGTGTTGCTGCATCTGCAGTAGGAGAGAAACTTTTGGTAGGAGCGGCGCTTTCACCAGTTCCACTCTTTATAGGTACAGGTGTTGCGGCAATACTTGGATCTCAGGTTGGGTATTTATTTGGGGCGAAATTTGGTCCGAAGTTATTTGATAGACCTGATGGGCGTTTCTTTACTCGTGCACGTGTAGAAAGTACTGAGAAATGGATTTTGAAATACGGCATAGGTAAGACTGTCTTTATCTCTCGCTTTACGCCATTCGCAAGAACTTTGATTAATCCAATAATTGGAACCATCGGTTATCCAGCGAAGAAGTTCTTTTTTTGGAATGCTTTTAGCGCTCTGGTCTGGACACAAGGAATTGTGGGGCTTGGGTTTTTCTTAGGCAATCGGGCAGATGGCGAAGTTAATGGCTACCTATTGCCCCTTGTTGGAATGGCGCTCTGGTTGACCTTGATTCCAGTTGTCTATGAGATGTATCGCGAACGAAAATTTCAACGTAACAATAAGGATTTGTAAGTTTTTTTTAGAAATTAAAGTCCGAGATCGGCTAGAGAGTAAGCAGCAAAGTATTTATATCCCGCTGCCTCAATTGCATCTTTAGCGCCGCGTTCAACAATAACCGCTACACCGACAACTATTGCGCCTGCCTCTTTAAGTGCCTCTACTGCAGTGAGTACAGAGCCTCCGGTAGTTGAAGTGTCTTCAACGGCTAAGACTCGTTTTCCTGCAACATCCGGGCCTTCGATGCGACGTTGTAAGCCGTGAGCTTTTCCTTCTTTACGAACTACAAAAGAATCTAGCGCGCGACCTTTGCTGGCGGCTACATGCATCATTGCGGTAGCAACAGGATCTGCGCCAAGAGTCAATCCACCGACTGCATCAAAATCTAAATCTTTAGTGAGATCGAGCATTACTTCACCGACAAGTGGAGCTGCCACGTGATCGAGTGTGATGCGGCGTAAATCTACATAGTAATCAGCTTCTTTACCGGAAGAGAGAATCACTTTGCCGTGAACTACAGCTTTCTTTGTAATCTCATTTTTTAACTGCTCGCGTGCGCTCATGAGTGAAACCTTATCCTTTTTCGTTTATTTATCTTCATCTTGATAGACGATTACTTCAGTTTTTTTCTTCTTTGGAAGTGATTTAGGTGGGTTATCTTGTAAAAGTGCATCTACCTCAATGCGCAACTGTGCAACTTCGATTGCCATATTTGCCACTGCTGTCTCAAGTTCAATGATGCGCTTGATTCCTGCATGGTTAATACCTTCGCCAGTAAGACGTTGAACCATTCGAAGTGAGGCGATATCGCGTAATGAGTATCGGCGGTTTCGCCCTTCGGTGCGATTTGGTGAAACTAAACCTAAACGATCATATTGACGCAGTGTTTGTGGGTGAAGGCCTGAGAGTTCTGCTGCAACAGAGATGACATAGAGACCGGCTTCATCATTAATCTCTTGATGTTCAGGCTTATCATTTACATCTTTATTGTTCATGACTTGGCTTTCACATTAAAGTCGCTGCGAACATCATGATCCTTTGTTAACTCATCAAATTTCTTAAGCGCATCTAGCGCTTCACCTTCAACGCGACGTGGTACTTGTACCTCAATTGTTATGAGTAAGTCACCAACTGTGTGGCCTTTTGTAATCCCACGACCTTTAACGCGAAGTACGCGTCCAGTAGGGGTTCCAGCAGCTAAACGAACTGTCACATCTTCGCCACTTAAAGTCGGCACCTTTAAATCTGCACCTAAGGTCGCCTCTGCAAAGGTAACTGGAAGTGTGAGAAGTAGGTTTTCGCCTTTACGTGAAAATACTGGATGTGGATTTACTGTTAGTTGAATGAAGAGATCACCAGGCCCCGCTTCACCAGGTGCACCTTTACCTTTAACGCGAATCTTTGCGCCATCATTTACTCCAGCTGGAACTCGCGCAGTGATGTTCTGTGCCGCTTTCCCATCTAGTGAAAGTTTTAGCTCAAGTGTGGTGCCAAAGATAGATTCTTTAAAGGTGATAGTTGATTCAGTTTGAAGATCTTGACCTTTTCGGGGACCGCGGCGCATTCCAGCCCCACCAAAGAGATTTGCAAAGATATCTTGTGGGTTGCCGCCGCCGAAGATATCTGAGAAATCTCCACCGCCAGCGTTAGCG
The DNA here is from genome assembly GCA_041303595.1 of Actinomycetes bacterium. Classification (GTDB taxonomy): domain Bacteria; phylum Actinomycetota; class Actinomycetes; order Nanopelagicales; family Nanopelagicaceae; genus Planktophila. The sequence goes on along the minus strand of JBFYOW010000042.1, from coordinate 2,371 downwards.
CCTCCTGTTGGAGCGCGGAAGCCGCCGCGTTGAAAGAGTGATCGCGCTTCATCGTATTCAGCGCGTTTCTTTGGATCAGACAAGATGTCATATGCCTCAGAGACGGCCTTAAATTTCTCTTCTAGCGCAGTGTCGCCAGATGTTTTATCTGGGTGTAAATCGCGAGCTAGCGCACGGTACTTCTTCTTAATTTCATCAGGGGTCGACTTCTTATCAACACCTAAGACTTTATAGAAGTCCTTCTCGTAGAGATCTTTTGCAGCCATGGTTAATTACTCTGCAGGCTCTGTCACTGAAACACGGGCAGGACGCAAGATGCGTTCCTTGTATTTATATCCTGGCTGCAGAATTTTTGATGCTGTCGCAACCGCAACATCTGCAGATGTATCGTGCATTAGCGCTTCATGAATCTGTGGATCAAATACTTCGCCATCTGTTCCGTATTTTTCGAGACCGAAACGATTGGTCAGTGAAGCGAGTTGGTCTGCAACTGCCTTAAATCCACCAGTGAGTTCGCCGTGTGTGGCGGCGCGGTCTATATCATCCAAAGTAGCTAGTAACTCAGTTAAAACCGAGCCAATTGCGAGTTCATGGGCGACTGAGCGATCGCGCTCTACCCGCTTGCGGTAGTTAGCGTATTCAGCCTGAAGACGTTGAAGATCTGCAGTCAGGGTAGCAACCGGGTCAGTCTCCTGACCCGGTGCCTCCACGACTTGGGTTAAGACATCATCAACTGAGATTTCATTCTCATTTTCTGTTGTCACTTATTTACACCCATTCCAAATACTCGACACTTTTGTGTCTCATTTTGTCTCCTCAGCATCAATAACCTCGGCATCTTCAACTCCATCATCAGATGTTGGAGCACCTTCAGCCTGTGCAGCATTAGCAGCATAGAGCGCGCCGCCAAGAGCCTGGGAGATTGTTGATACCTTCTCAGTTGCGCTCTTGATCATTTCGAAGTTAGCACCGTCAAGAGTTGTCTTCAACTCTGCGAGTGCACCGTCGAGCTCTGTCTTCTGCGCCGCAAGTTCACCTTCAAACTTACCTTCATTATCTTTGAGGAACTTCTCTGTCTGATAGAGAAGTGAATCTCCGGTGTTACGGATCTCTGCCTCTTCACGACGCTGCTTATCTTCATTAGCGTGTGCTTCAGCATCGGCCATCATGCGGTCGATCTCATCTTTAGAGAGAGCAGAGCCACCTGTGATGGTCATACCTTGCTCTTTACCTGTTGCGAGATCTTTTGCAGATACATGAACGATTCCGTTTGCATCGATATCGAAAGTCACTTCAATCTGTGGCACTCCACGTGGAGCTGGTGCAATTCCAGTCAACTCGAACATACCAAGCTTCTTGTTATATGCAGCCATCTCGCGCTCACCTTGGTAGGCCTGAATCTGTACTGCTGGCTGGCTATCGTCAGCTGTTGTAAAGATCTCTGAACGCTTGGTAGGAATTGTTGTGTTGCGCTCGATCAACTTTGTCATTACTCCACCCTTGGTTTCGATACCAAGTGAGAGTGGTGTGACATCGAGAAGGAGAACATCTTTTACTTCACCCTTAAGAACACCTGCTTGAAGTGATGCGCCGACAGCGACTACTTCATCAGGGTTTACGCCCTTATTTGGCTCTTTTCCGCCGGTGAGCTCGCGTACCAAATCAACTACTGCTGGCATACGAGTTGATCCACCAACAAGTACGACAGATTCAATCTTGTTGATTGCGATTCCTGCATCTTTGAGTACTGCCTGGAAAGGCTTCTTGCAACGCTCGAGAAGATCAGCGGTGAGTTGCTGGAACTGTGCGCGCGAAATTGTCTCGTCAAGGAAGAGCGGATTCTTCTCTGCATCAACTGTGATGTAAGGAAGATTGATTGTTGCAGATTGTGAAGATGAGAGTTCGATCTTCGCCTTCTCTGCAGCTTCACGGATACGCTGCATCGCCATCTTATCTTTTGTGAGATCGATACCGTTTGCAGAACCGAAAGTTTTTACGAGGTGATCAACAAGTGCTTGATCCCAGTCATCTCCACCGAGGTGGTTATCACCAGATGTCGCTTTAACTTCTACAACTCCGTCACCGATTTCAAGAAGTGAAACGTCGAATGTTCCACCGCCGAGGTCGAAGACGAGAATTGTCTGCTCTTTATCTGCTTTATCAAGACCATATGCAAGTGCTGCAGCAGTTGGCTCGTTGATAATACGTAAAACGTTAAGGCCGGCAATTTCGCCAGCTTCTTTAGTTGCTTGACGCTCTGCATCAGAGAAATATGCAGGGACTGTGATTACTGCATCTGTTACAGACTCACCGAGGTAAGCCTCTGCATCGCGCTTTAACTTCTGTAGAACGCGAGCTGAAATTTCTTGTG
>JBFYOW010000041.1:0-9711 GCA_041303595.1 Actinomycetes bacterium | reverse complement strand
GACCAAGCGCTGGCGCAAGCAGGTCACTCGAATCATCGCGCCAACTGCTGGAATGAAAATTCTCGATATGGCAGCTGGCCCAGGCGCCTCCTCTGAACCGCTTGCCAAGGCAGGGGCAGATGTCACTTCCGCTGATTTCTCTCACGGAATGCTCGATGCTGGCCGTCGCCAGCGCCCTTACCTCAATTTTCAATGGGCTGATGCGCTTGCCCTGCCTTTTGGGGATAACTCCTTCGATCTCTACACAATCTCCTTCGGCCTGCGAAATACCCAGGCAACTGAGAAGGCGCTCGCGGAGGCCCTTCGGGTAGTCCGTCCGGGCGGCCGTCTCGTCATCGTTGAGTTCTCAGCCCCTACCTGGCGTCCGTTTCGTACCATTTATACCAATTATCTAATGAGCGCACTCCCTTGGATAGCGAAGAAGACCTCATCTAATCCAGATGCCTATATATACCTCGCCGAGTCAATCAAGGCGTGGCCGGATCAGGATGCGCTCGCTGCGATTATCGAAAAATCAGGCTGGTCGGCGGTCGGGGTCAAGAACCTGACTGGGGGAATTGTCGCCGTCCATACAGCTGAAAAACCTTAGTTTTGACGCAGTTCACATGGCGATGAATCCGTAGGGATAACCTCTACTCTCAGTTGCACCTAGACTTACGCCCCGTGAGCGCTAATCCATATTTGCCCATCATCATCCTCTTCGCCATCGGCTTCGGCTTTGCCGCATTCTCGGTTGGCATTGCAGCGGTAACAGGTCCTGCTCGGTACAACAGAGCAAAGCAAGAGGCATATGAGTGCGGAATCGAACCATCACCACAAGCTCTTGAAGGTGGACGCTTCCCGGTGAAGTACTTCCTTACCGCGATGCTCTTTATCGTCTTTGATATTGAAATTGTTTTCCTCTATCCATGGGCCGTAACTTTCGATCAGCTTGGTCTATTTGGTTTAGTTGAGATGGGAATCTTTATTGCAACGGTATTCGTTGCATTTGCATACGTCTGGCGACGTGGCGGATTGGAATGGGACTAACACATGGGTCTAGAAGAAAAATTACCAAGTGGAGTACTTCTCTCAACTGTAGAAGGTCTCGCCGGTTACATGCGAAAGAGTTCTGTATGGCCAGCAACATTCGGTCTTGCTTGCTGCGCGATTGAGATGATGGCGCTTGGTTCATCACCAAAGCACGACATCTCTCGTTTTGGTATGGAGCGCTTTAGTGCCTCACCACGTCAAGCAGATTTGATGATCGTTGCAGGACGCGTCTCACAGAAGATGGCACCAGTACTTCGACAGATTTATGATCAAATGACAGCTCCTAAGTGGGTTATCTCAATGGGTGCATGTGCATCTTCAGGTGGAATGTTTAACAACTATGCGATTGTGCAAGGTGTGGATCACGTAGTGCCTGTCGATATCTATCTTCCTGGTTGCCCACCGCGTCCAGAGCAGTTGATGGATGCAATTATTAAGTTGCACGAACAGATTTCTGATACAAAGCTCGGAGCAAATCGCGAGGCAGTTATCAAGGCGGTAGAGGCTGCAGCGCTCGCTGCTAAGCCAACTATTCAGCTTGGAAACCTCCCACATGAAGGGGTCCACGCTTAAATGACAGAGCAAGAAGGCATGTTTGGTGTTCAGGGAACAGGCGATACATCAGGTTACGGCGGACTTGTTCGCACCACTGTAAATCCAGGTTCAACAGAGCGCCCATACGGTGGTTACTTTGATCAGGTCGCAGATGATCTCGAGCGGGCCTATCCAGATTTTGCGGATGCAATTACAAAGGTCGTAGTTGATCGCGGTGAACTCACACTCCACATTAAGAAAGAACGACTTGTTGAAGTTGCTTCAATCCTTCGCGACAAGTTGCTCTTTGAAATGTGCATGGGTGTTTCTGGCGTTCATTATCCAGAGCGCACTGGTTGCGAACTCGTCGCGGTTTATCCATTGCTCTCAATGACAAAGAACCAGCGCGTTCGTTTAGAAGTTTGTACGTCAGAGACCGATCCACATATTCCTTCACTTGTTGAGGTCTACGGCGGTAACAACTGGCATGAGCGCGAAACCTTCGACATGTTCGGAATCATTTTTGATGGTCACCCAGGACTTACTCGCATCTTGATGCCCGATGACTGGGATGGGCATCCACAACGTAAGGATTACCCACTTGGTGGAATTGCAGTCGAATACAAGGGCGCAACAACACCGGCTCCACAGAACCGGAGGACATACAAGTGACCACCTTTGATCCATACGCAGCTACCCGCGAAACCACTGAGGGAACTGTTTACTCAGTTACCGGTGGCGATTGGGATTCATTAGTTTCAGAGATCGGTGAAGCAAAAGAAGAGCGCATCATCGTCAACATGGGTCCACAGCACCCATCAACTCACGGTGTATTACGACTCGTTCTTGAACTCGAAGGCGAGACTGTTACTGAAGTTCGTCCAGGTATTGGTTATCTCCACACAGGTATTGAAAAGAACATGGAATACCGTTCTTGGACCCAGGGCACAACATTTGCCACTCGTATGGATTATCTATCGCCAATTTTTAATGAGACTGCTTACTGCCTTGCAATTGAGAAGCTCTTGGGAATCACCGAAGATATTCCAGAGCGCGCATCAATCATTCGTGTTTTGATGATGGAGCTCAACCGCATCTCTTCTCACATGGTTGCACTCGGAACCGGAGCGCTCGAACTCGGTGCTATGGGGCCAATGTTCTTCGCCTTCCGCGAACGTGAAGCAGTGCTTGATACATTCGAAGCGATCACCGGACTCCGTATGAATATGGCATTTGTGCGCCCTGGCGGAGTTGCACAAGATCTGCCAGAAGGCATGACACTTCGTCTTCGTGAATTGGTAAAGGAACTCCGCAAGAACTTTAAGGATAACGAGAAGCTTCTTGTTGGAAACACAATTTGGATGAAGCGCACAGAGGGAATCGGATACCTAGACCTCGCTGGATGCACCACATTGGGAATCACTGGTCCTGTTCTTCGCTCAACCGGATTACCTTGGGATCTTCGCAAGATGCAGCCTTACTGCGGTTACGAGAACTATGAGTTCGATGTGATTACTGCAGATACATGTGATGTTTATGGTCGCTTCTTGATCCGCATGGCAGAACTTGAGCAGTCACTTCGTATCATCGAGCAAGCAATCGATAAGTTGGATGCAACACATGGTCAGCCAGTAATGGTTGCCGATAAGAAGATTGCATGGCCAGCACAGCTTGCACTTGGTGCAGATGGACTTGGTAACTCACTCGATCACATCCGCGAAATCATGGGTTCATCAATGGAATCATTGATTCACCACTTCAAACTTGTTACTGAAGGTTTCCGAGTTCCTGCAGGTCAGGCTTACGCAGCAGTTGAATCACCACGTGGTGAGCTTGCTGCACACCTAGTTTCTGACGGTGGAACAAAGCCTTATCGCGCTCACTTCCGTGAACCTTCATTTAACAATCTTCAATCAACATCTGCAATGAGCGAAGGTGGAATGGTTGCCGACATCATCGGTGCCGTTGCATCCATCGATCCTGTTATGGGAGGCGTGGACCGCTAATGACAACTTCTAACTCAACTCTCAACAACGAAATCATGCAATCTATCGTTGCAAGATATCCACGCAAGCGCTCTGCGATTATGCCGCTACTTCACTATGTGCAATCAGTCTCTGGTTACGTTACAAATGAAGGAATCGAAACAATTTCTGCAGTTCTTGAAATCGAGACCGCTGAAGTATCCGCAGTCGCAACTTTCTACACACAGTACAAGCGCAAGCCGACCGGTGAATATCACATCGGAGTCTGTACTAATACTTTGTGTGCGGTTATGGGTGGAGATGAAATTCTCAAATCTCTGAAAGAGCATCTCGGACTTGAAAATGATGGCGTAACTGCCGATGGAAAAGTTTCAATTGAACATATCGAGTGCAACGCTGCATGTGACTATGCGCCAGTCGTAATGGCCAACTGGGAGTTCTACGACAACCAGACAGTTGCATCTGCAAAGGCACTTGTTGATGGAGCGCGTGCAGGAAATCCACCAGCCCCAACTCGTGGACCTAACCGTCTTGTTACATATAAAGAAGCATCAGCTGTTCTTGCAGGCCTCGATGATGGACTTGCTGAAGAAGGCGTTCAAGCAGGTGCAGCAACGCTCCTTGGCTTGAAGCTCGCAAAGGAAGGAAAGTAATGTCAAAGTTAACTCCAGTCCTTTCTGCACATTGGGATGAGAAGGATTCATTCACAATCGATGCTTATAAGCGCAATGGTGGATACAAGGCAGCTGAAAAAGCACTCGCTATGGATCCAGATGCGCTGATCCAGCTTGTTAAAGATTCAGGTCTTCGTGGTCGTGGCGGTGCAGGATTCCCAACGGGAATGAAGTGGGGATTTATTCCGCAGGGCGATAACAAAGAGCACTACCTCGTTGTAAACGCTGATGAATCAGAGCCAGGAACTTGTAAGGATATGCCGTTGTTGATGGCTAACCCACACGTTCTCGTTGAAGGCGTAATCATCGCTGCATATGCAATCCGTGCAAAGCATGCATTTATCTATATTCGTGGTGAAGTAACACATGTTGCTCGTCGCATGAATAAAGCAATTGCAGATGCATACAAGGTTGGATATCTCGGTAAGAATATTTTTGGCACAGGTCATGACATTGATCTAGTCCTTCACATTGGCGCAGGTGCATATATCTGTGGCGAAGAGACAGCGCTCCTCGATTCACTTGAAGGTTTCCGTGGCCAGCCACGTCTTCGTCCACCATTCCCAGCAATCGCCGGTCTCTATGCGCGACCAACAGTTGTGAACAATGTTGAATCAATCTCAGCGGTTCCCGCAATCGTTGCAAATGGTGCAGAGTGGTACCAATCAATGGGTACTGAGAAGTCAAAGGGAGCAACGCTCTACTCGCTCTCTGGCCACGTAAATAATCCAGGTCAATTTGAAGCTCCTCTTGGAATTACTTTGCGTGAAATTCTCGAACTCGCTGGGGGAGTCCGCAACGGACATAAACTTAAGTTCTGGACACCTGGTGGCTCTTCGACGCCTCTCTTTACCGACGAGCACCTCGATGTGCCGTTGGATTATGAAGGCGTCTCTGCTGCTGGATCGATGCTTGGTACAAAAGCCCTTCAGATATTTGATGAGACAACTTGTGTAGTTCGCGCAGTCCTTCGTTGGACCGAGTTCTACAAGCACGAGTCATGTGGAAAGTGCACTCCATGTCGTGAAGGCACATGGTGGTTGGTACAAATTCTTCGCGATCTCGAGGAAGGCAAGGGTTCAGAGGCCGATCTTCAAAAGCTGCTCGACCTCTGCGACAACATCATGGGCCGTTCATTCTGTGCTCTTGGTGATGGTGCAACAAGCCCAATCACATCTTCAATCAAGTATTTCCGTGATGAGTACATCGCACACGTAACAGGTGGCGGTTGCCCATTTGATGCATCCAAGTCAACACTTTTTGCGGAGGCCAAATAAATGACAACGGTAGCGAACTCCGCAACAGAGGTAACTCCGGTTGAGATGATCACCGTAGTTATCGATAGTTTTGAAGTAACAGTTCCTAAGGGCACACTCATTATTCGTGCCGCTGAAAAACTAGGTATTCAAATCCCTCGTTTCTGCGATCACCCACTTCTTGATCCAGTTGGCGCATGTCGTCAATGTCTTGTTGATGTCGAAATCAACGGTCGTGCATTTCCAAAACCACAGGCATCATGCACGATTCCAGTAGAGCCAAATATGATTGTAAAGACTCAACTCACATCCGCTGTTGCCGATAAGGCGCAGAAGGGCGTGATGGAACTCCTCTTGGGTAATCACCCACTTGATTGCCCAGTTTGCGACAAGGGTGGCGAATGTCCATTGCAGAACCAGGCGATGAGCAACGGAAATGCTGAATCTCGCTTGACTGGTTATAAGCGCACTTTTGAGAAGCCAATCAATATTTCTTCTCAGGTTCTCCTTGATCGCGAGCGTTGCGTTCTATGTGCACGCTGCACCCGTTTCTCAACACAGATTGCATCTGATCCATTTATCACCCTCAACCACCGTGGTGCGTTGCAACAGGTAGGTATCTACGAGAACGATCCATTTAACTCTTACTTCTCAGGAAATACGATTCAAATCTGTCCAGTAGGAGCACTTACTGGAGCTTCATATCGATTCCGTGCCCGTCCATTCGACTTGGTATCAACTCCATCTGCATGTGAACACTGTGCATCTGGTTGCGATATGCGTACCGATGTTCGTCGTGGCAAGACACTTCGTCGCCTTGCTGGTGATGATGCTGCTGTCAACGAAGAGTGGAACTGCGATAAGGGTCGTTGGGCATTTAAGTATGTAACTTCTGTTGATCGCCTTACCCAGCCGTTGGTTCGCAACGCTGAAGGTGTTCTTGTTGAAGCTTCATGGCCAGAGGCTCTTGCAGCAGCAGCTGCAGGTCTCAAGGGTAAGCGCGCAGCTGTTCTCACAGGTGGTCGCGTTACAACTGAAGATGCATACGGATATGCAAAGTTTGCTCGCATTGCGTTAAAGACAAACGATATTGATTTCCGCTCCCGTGTCTCATCTGCAGAAGAAGGTAACTTCCTAGCTGCCAAGGTTGCGGGTACTTTCGATGTCCATTACAGCGATATCGATAAGGCAGATCAAGTTCTTCTCGTAGCTTTTGAGCCAGAGGAAGAATCACCAATCGTCTTCTTACGTATCAATAAGCAGTTTAAGAAGCGCGCCCTCAAAGTCACTTCAGTTGCGACTAAGGGCTCAATTGCGATGGATAAGCTCAAGGCTGACTTCATCAAGGTTGCTCCAGGAGGCGAAGCTGCTGCAGTAGCGGCACTTTCTCTCACGGCAAAGTCTGTAATCCTCATGGGTGAGCGCGCCTCTGAATCAACAGGTTTGATTTCAGCAACCGTCGCACTTGCCGAGAAGAGCGGTGCAAAGCTTGCTTGGATTCCACGTCGCGCAGGCGAGCGTGGAGCACTTGAAGCAGGCGCTTTCCCAACACTTCTTCCAGGTGGACGACCAGTTGCAGACTCTGCTGCTCGTGTAGATGTTGCTGCAGCTTGGGGCGTTGATTCATTGCCTGCAACACCAGGCCGCACCACGCATCAGATTATTGAAGCTCTTGGAAACGGCGATCTCGATGCAGTCGTAGTCGGCGGAGTAGATGCACATGACCTCTTGAATTCAACTGCTGCACTTAGCGCAATGAAGAAGGGATTTGTGGTCTCACTCGAGATTGCAACTTCTTCAGTTACTGATGTTGCCGATGTCGTTCTTCCAGTTGCAGCAGTGACAGAGAAGTCCGGTTCATTCCTTAACTGGGAGGGCCGCGCACGTGCATTTGATGCAGCAGTCTCTGAGTCACTCAACCGCAGCGATGTTCGTATCCTCTCTGCTCTCGCTGATGTAATGGGCGAATCCATCATGCTCGGAACAGTTTCTGCTACCGCTCGTGAGATTTCACAACTCGGTAAGTGGGATGGCGCGCGCGTTGATTTCACGCCGGTTGCTGCTGGGCAAGCTCCTGCTAAATCAGGGGATCAGGCAATCTTGACTTCATGGCGACGCCTGCTCGATATGGGCACAATGCAGCGCGGTGAAGATAATTTGGCTGGAACACGTCGCCAGACAGTCGCTGTTATCTCTGAAAAGCGTGCTGCATCTGCAGGAGTTGCAACTGGCGATCAAGTTCGTATCTCTAATGCAAACGGTTCAATCACTCTTCCAGTCCTCGTAGAAGATATTCATGACGATGCAGTATGGATTCCGCGTAATTCATTTGGATCTCAAGCGCTGAACGCACTTAATGCAGTGCATGGCGAACTAGTAACGGTGGTGAAGGCATGACAACAGCACAGCTCCTAGGACAAGATCCAGCTTGGCTTGTCGCAGTAAAGGCAGTACTCGTCTTTGCTATCTGCGTCGTTGCAACACTGATGGCTGTCTGGACCGAGCGTCGCGTCTTAGCAAAGATGCAGCAACGCACCGGTCCTAACCGCGTTGGTCCATTCGGCTTACTCCAGTCACTCTCTGATGGTGTGAAGTTGGCACTGAAAGAGGACATCATTCCGGCTGCAGCTGACAAGATCGTCTTTATCGCTGCACCAATCATCGCAGCAGCAATGTGCTTTATGTCTTTTGCAGTTATTCCAATGACCGGAGTTGTCACACTATTTGGTCGTGAAACAGCTATGCAGCTCACTGATCTTCCAGTCGGCGTTCTTTACATCTTGGCTGTTACATCAATCGGTGTTTACGGCGTCGTTCTCGCCGGTTGGTCGTCCGGGTCTACCTATCCTCTTCTCGGCGGTCTACGTTCAAGCGCGCAGGTCATCTCTTATGAAGTAGCGATGGGCCTCTCACTCGTTGCCGTCTTTATCTATGCCGGATCAATGTCTACTTCAGATATCGTCAACTCTCAGCATGAACACATCTGGAATGTACTTATTCTCTTCCCATCATTTGTTATCTATGTGATCTCAATGGTCGGCGAAACCAACCGTGCTCCATTTGACTTGGCAGAAGCTGAAGGTGAGCTCGTTGGTGGATTCCACACCGAATACTCATCCCTCAAGTTCGCACTCTTCTTCCTCGCTGAATACGTCAACATCATCGCTGTTTCTGCTCTTGCAACAACCCTCTTCCTTGGCGGATATCACGCTCCTCCAGGACTCGGATTTACTGAGAGCTGGCTCGGAGGATGGTTCACCATCATCTGGTTCTTCCTCAAGGTCAATCTCTTCTTCTTCATCTTTATGTGGTTACGCGCATCCTTGCCACGACTTCGATATGACCAGTTCATGAAGTTTGGTTGGAAGGTTTTGATTCCAGTTTCACTTTTGTGGATCATGATTGTTGCTTCACTCCGCGTGATTCAGCAAGAAGGAGCTTCTCGAACAGTTGCTATTGCATTTGCTCTTGGAATTGTTCTTATTGTTATGGCGATCTCGTCATTCTTTGAGAAGTCCAAGAATGAGGCTCGTAAGCCACTTCCAGCAGGAGAAGCGCCAAACTTCCCATTGCCACAACTTCCAGGTGTTGCATCATTTAGCGCATCAACAAGAAGCCATACTTCAAGCCAAGCACCAGTAGAGACAGCAGGAGAAAATAATGAGTAACTCATTAGAGCCAAAGAAGTCTGGCGCTGCAAAGGACATTAACGATGTCTCTTATGTAGAGGTCGAACAACCAGGTCCTGCCTCACTCGGAAAGCAATCACTTGGCTTCTGGGTCACATTCAAGACTATGTTTAAGAAGAACCTCAGCGTCCAGTATCCAGATGTAAAGGCACCAACTGAGCCTCGTTTTCATGGCCGTCACCAACTTAATCGTCACCCAGATGGACTCGAAAAGTGCATCGGTTGCGAACTGTGTGCATGGGCATGTCCTGCAGATGCTATTTATGTTGAAGGTGGAGATAACACTCCTGAGAACCAAGTTTCACCAGGTGAGCGCCACGGCGCTGTCTACCAAATCAACTACCTCCGCTGCATCTTCTGTGGACTCTGTGTCGAGGCATGTCCGACTCGTGCACTCACGATGACAAATGAATATGAACTCGCAGATGATTCACGCGAGAAATTGATTTTTGAAAAGCAGGATCTCCTTGCACCACTTCGTGCAGGAATGGTGATGCCACCACATCCAATGTATCCAGGTATGGATGAGAACAACTATTAC
>JBFYOW010000040.1:0-9966 GCA_041303595.1 Actinomycetes bacterium | reverse complement strand
TATTTATGCGAAACCTGAACTCAAGAATTTAGAAGAGATTGCCGCATGGACGGTTGAGCAGGCTCTCTCTCAACAACACGATTGGGATATCTGGCCAGGTGTTAACTCATTAGATAGTCGATTGCAGAGTGCTTGGGCTGCACAAGGTTTTGAATTCTTGCGTCGCTACTACACGATGAGAATGAACTTGTCTGATCTCCAAGAACCATCCCCGAATAAAGGTGTAGAGATTAGAGCAATCAAGATTGCAGATGAAGACCTAGTTCACAATTGGTATCGATCACATCAAGACTCATTTTCAAACCACTTTGGCTTTGTTCCACGTACTCTGGAAAATTGGAAGAAACTTACCCTCGCAGATAACTTTATTGATCCTGAGGGAGTCTTTCTCGCCTTCAAAGATGGCACAGTAGTTGGTTTTTGCCAATGCACCGATGAATACGCTCATGAAAGTAAGGGCTTCATTTCTCTTCTAGGTGTAAACCATGAGTACCAAGGTCAAGGAATTGGTGAAGCGCTTCTTAAAGTCGGAATTGCCCATAGCGCTTCTAAAGGCTACCGAGTGATTGAACTTAATGTTGATACCGGAAATGAGTCTGGTGCACTTCGCCTCTATGAAAAAATTGGATTCAAGGCGGAATCTTCATGGATTCAGATGCATCGGCCAAAAAATATCTAGCTCTCTATTCCAGCTCTTCCCTATAAATCAGATGGCGCAAGAGCCCCTGTCACGATAAACCTTTTTGGTGCGCTGCCGATATATCTAAAGGGATAGCAGGTCGATAAGGTAAGTGTCGCTGATTCCGTGGGCACGATCACTGTTCGGTCATCCTTATCAACTATTCGAGTCCTAGTGACAAGATAAACAAAGACCCCATCTTGAGTGGTGATCACAATTGAGGCGCCACGTTTAATTTTGCCGAGAGAAGCGAAAACTGTATCGCGATGACCTGCGATGACAGAGTTATCAGATTGCCCTGGCATCACACTTGCCCGATAGTGGCCTGCACCACGAGATAGTGCTTTCTTCTCGGTTCCCTCAAAGAGATTGACTCTTAACTTGAGAGAGTCAATATCAATTACGCCCAGGAAGGTGCCAGAGGTCAACGAAACTCTTCTGGCAGTAACTGTGGTGGTCTCTTGTGCCCACTCTTTTTGCATCGCCGGCAAGTAATCATTACTTGCATCATCAATAGCTGTTTTGTATTGAAGCCCCGAGACGGCGAGGACTGCAACCCCTCCAATCATTAGAGTGATTGAAAGGGCTGCAGTTATATCCCGGATACTTTTTCTCATGATGAGAGTTCCTAGAAATTATTTACTTAACTAGGATTTTTCGTGTTGCTAGACCTAGCGCACCAAGAATCAGTGCACCAAAACCAAGGAGTGCTTGGTTACCCATTGGTGTCGAGGTATCTGGCAATACTCCGCCTGTCTCTGTAGTTGGTTCTGGCGTAGGTTCAGGTGTTGCTGTCGGCGTAGCAGTTGGGGTAGCTGTCGGTGTTGGAGTGACATCTGCAACCTGAGCGGTTCGGATATCCATATTGACACGAGTCACTACAAGATTCGATCCCTTAGTGATCTCGATTCCTCCACCACGCGTGATGTCACCATCCCAGTAGCCCCAATAACCTGCGACTGAATCCTCAAAGAGAGAATAGTGTCCAACAGGAAGCACATAAGTTCTGCCCGGTGAAGCCATTCCCAGCGCTGGACTTCCAATTACTTCGTTACCGAATTGGGTCACATGAACGGTGAAGTCTGATGCGACTGCTGTACCTGCAAATGAATTTTCAACTTTCTTGATTACGTGCACAGTTCCTGTTTCAATTACAACAGCAACTGTTGGTGTAACCACCACGACTGGCGCCACTGTCACTACCGGTGTTACAACAACAGGAGCGGCACAACTGTTATTGGTGATTGTTGTTCCTCCCAGTGTTACCGAACCGGTTGTGGCAATCAGCTGTCCAGAGACGGTCGATGCTAAACCAGTGCTGATGGATGCCAAAGCAATCACATGTCCCACCATGGTTGAACTTGCACCAAGCGTTGCAGAGCTTCCGATCTGCCAGTAGACGTTGCAAGCCTGGGCTCCATTTGTGAGATTGACTGAACTAGCGGTGCCTGTAATCAAGGTCGCTGCTGAATGGAAGATAAAGACCGCATTAGCGTTGCCTTGACCATCGAGAGTCAGTGAACCATTAACTTCTAGCGTGCCACCGGAATATGCACCAGCAGTGATTGTGCGACCAGCACCAAGCTCCACAACAGTCGGCGTGCTCGCACGAGTATCTGCAAGTGCAGTTGATGCCGAAGTCATTGCTGCAATTGATGCACCAGCAAGCACTTGTGTGCCAGAGAAGGTAAGTGATCCCGTAGGTGCACTTCCGCCAGAGACTCCTACATCACCGCCAGCAGTGCCAGCAACAGTGCTGGCTGTGGCGCTAGTAATTCCTGCACTAGCCAATACTCCGTAGGTAGAGGCAGTCGCAAGTGTTAACGGAGCTTCTACCGCGGATGCGATATTTGGTAGAGCGGTGATGCCAAGAGCAAGCACCGAACCGATGATGAGTTTTTTCTTCATTTTTCTTCGATTCTACGAGTGAACTGCGATGCCTAAGTGGCCGCAATAATCACTATAGGGATGGGTTGTCACATAACCCTCACGTATCCCTCTCATTTACGCGAGAGAGAGGTAGCACTCTTACCTTCTATTGATTCGCAAAAACTTTCAGTGAACCGCCATAACAAGCAACCCATGTCTGATTTGTTGTCGAATCGTAGGTAACACCAATTGGTTCGTTGCATACTTTAATAGTTTGCAAGACTTTCATATCAGATGCGCGAACCTTTGAGAGAGTATCACTCTTAAAGTTAACTACAAATAGCGCGCTTCCATCACTTGAGATATCTAAGCTTCGCGCAGCCTCACCTGTTTTGACGCTCTTAAATGTCTTGTCCTTAACTAAATCCCAAGCCTGAACTTTGCCAGAGAGATTCATTGTGACATAGAGCCTGCTCTGATCAGGTGAGAGAACTACCGCGCGTGGATTAGCACCCACAGGAATAAGGGACTTTGAAAAGTCAGTGAGGTTAATGCGATGGACATTTGATCCACCCATCTCTGCTATATATGCAAATTGGCTATCTTTGGTAATCGCAATCCCGCGTGGATATCGACCAATCTTGATGCTCTTCACTGTCTTTCCGCTTTCGACTGAGATCACAGTAACTGTATATGAGCACCAATTGCTGACCAGGATGTACTTGTTATCAGGGGTTACTTGTACAACTTTTGGAACAGAGCCAACTGGATAAACAGCATCAATCTTCTTCTCATCAAGATTTACTCTTGATAGAAAACTCTTGTCATAACCAGAGGCCGGAGAACACTTATCGTGGCCCTCTTTGTTGAAGCCTTTTCCATACATGGAGTAATTGGTGAAGTAGAGATACTTGCCATCAGGAGAGAATGCTCCTTCTACTGGAGCGCCTTTATAGTTTCCGGAGTATTTCTTAAAGCCAAAATCAGCAAGCTTTACAGAATCAGAGATGGTGGCCACGAGATCTGCAGTGGTCGCATCGTAGATAGTGACGCTGTGGCGATACATCATGTTGTGCGCACTAATAAGGCCCGAGTTTGAGGCCAGCACTGATTTAGGGGATATTGACCCACCCACACTAGTGACCAAAACCAGCTTCTGATCTGAATTCAGGACTTCTGCGCTTGCCCCCGACATGGCAAGAGCTGTTATTGCAGATAGGGCGGCCGCTATAGATTTGCGCATATTTCAATCCTATCGGCATTTTCACAGAGCGGGACCTAGAGCATTTGTGAAAGGTATGACTTAATTGGCGGATGGAATCGCTTCTCTACACCGTAGCCGGCCTACCAGTACACGCATTGATAGTTCACTTTGCAGTTGTCGTTCTGCCTGTATCTGCAATTGCGCTCATCGCGATGATCTATACCCCAAAGATAAAGAACAAGTATTCATTTATCTCGGTTATCGGAGTAATTCTTGGTTCAGCATCAGTCCTTATCGCAAAGCAATCTGGCGAAGCTCTCTCTGAGCGTATCGGTCTGCCAGTAGAGCACTCTGATTACGGCACCTATCTCACAATTGCAGCATTCATCTTTATGGTGCTTTCAATTATTTGGTACCGCTCATCCAAGGGGCGCCGCTCACGAATAGTCACTTCACTGGGGCACCTAACAGTTGTTGCCGCTATTGCAGTCCTCGCGCTGACATTTTTGACAGGACATAGCGGCGCTCAATCAGTTTGGGAAGGAAAGTTAGCGGCGACCACATCATCAGCTCAAACTTCATCAACAAATAGTTCTGCAACATATAGCGCTGCCGATCTAAAGCAAAATGCGAGTGCCGCAAGTTGCTGGTCGGTGATTGATGGAAGTGTGTACGACCTCACTCAATGGATTAAAAAGCATCCCGGAGGCCAAGGAGCAATCACATCGCTATGTGGAGTTGATGGTTCTGCTCAGTTTAATGGCGCTCATAGCGGAGAGGCTGGCCCAATCAACTCTTTGATGCCATACAAGATTGGCAAGTTCGCCTAGACTCATTACATGGCAACCAAAGTTACGGCTTCAAAAAAATGGAGTCCGAAAGACGCTAAGAAGTGCATCATCGTCCCAAGCGAGCTCGATCATAAGTACTCTCGCGGGACGCTAGGAATTATCACTGGCTCTGCCAAGTTTCCTGGAGCTGCAGTTCTCTCTACTCGCGCCGCATCGGCAACCGGTCTAGGTGTCATTCGCTTCCATAGCAATTCAGGGCTGGCACATCTAGTACTTCATCAATCCCCAGAGGCGTTGGTTCAGCCAGGCCCAGTCACAGCTTGGCTGGCCGGATCTGGAATCGATAGCAAGAAATACAGCGACTACACAACATGGTTGCGTCATCGCTGGTACACACTGCTCAATCGCCAGAGCGTTCCTACTGTTCTCGATGCCGGCGCACTTCATTTAGCCGGCTCATTAGAGCAACCAACGCTAATCACTCCGCATGCGGGCGAACTTTCACAGTTACTGGCAAAGCGCGGCATTATTGCAAGCGCTGAAATCATCGAATCTAATCCACTTCATTGGGCGCAAGCGGCATCAGAGCTCTTAGCGGTAACTGTTTTACTGAAGGGTTCACGTACTGTCGTGGCGCAGGATGACTATCTAATTGAACTTCCTATCGCTACCCCATGGTTAGCAACAGCAGGTTCTGGTGATGTCCTTGCCGGAATAGTCGGCGCGCTCTGCGCAACAAATTACATTGAGATTCTCAACGACATAACTCGCCTTGCAGATTTGGCTGCAACTGCAGCGATGATTCACAATAAGGCAGCTCTCCTTGCAAGTAATGGTGGACCAATAAACGCGCCAGCAATCATTGATGCAATACCTGCAGCGGTAGCCTCAATCCTTAAATAGGGCGGGCTAACCTAAAGTTTTCTTCACGTTATCCTCACAAGATAATCACTTCACCACATTGCGCTCACTTTCCTCGCTACCGTCGCACCATGACTACGACTACTCTCCAGATTGAAAAACCACGCGTTCTTATCCTCGATTGCAACCGCTTCGAGCTCGCCACTTTGGCAGATTCTCTTCGGATGCAGGGCGTCGACATTGTTGGTCAGGTCTCTGACACTGAAGGTGCCCTCCAGCTTTTTCGCGCGATACACCCAGATGCAATTATCATTAATTTTCAGGGTTGCGATCATGGATGCGTCGAACTCCTTGAAAGTTTTAGAGAGATTGACCCCACCCTTGGAATCGTTCTCTTAACTGATTCTCCCGATCTCAGACTCTACGGAATTCATCAGGATCAACTCCCCCGCGGCACTCAACTCATTGAGAAATCTGCTCTCGCAGAACTCCGTGATATTCGTAGCGCAATTGAGATTTCACTCAAAGATGGCGCCCGAACTACTTGGCTTGCAAACGATTGGAACTCATCCCTCAACTCACTGACCGATATTCAGATCGAGACTCTTAGACTTCTATCACTTGGTTTAAGTAATTCAGATATTGGAAAGGCCCGCTATGTCAGCGAAAAATCGGTAGAGCAGACAATTACTCGTATCGCCCAGCATCTCCATGTTGTCCATGAAAAGGGGCGCAATATGCGTGTCATTTTGGCCTCCGAGTACTACAAATGGCTTGGCTCACCTCGCGAACATGCCATGTAGTTATTAACGCTGCGGTAAAGTCGGGGTATGCCTACCGACCTCACCATTGCCGATATTCGTGCGCGGTGGAATGAGGTCCTAGACCGTCTCGAGCGAGAGAACCGAATCGCTTGGATGGCATTCTTCGATGGGCGCTTAGAGTCTTTTGATAACGGTCGCCTCACGCTCGATTTCTCTGATCCAGCAAAATTAGCAATGGGCCATGATTATCGAGAGGCCCGAATTCGGATGGCGCCACAAATTCAGGGAATTATTTACGATGTATTTGCCGTTTCAGTTGTGATTGTTGAGAAGTAAATGCGCGCAATCAAACCAATCGCAATTCTTTCAGCGCTCACCTTCTTGGCTTTCCCATTCACCACAGCTCCATCAGCGGCTGCTCCACGAGAGTCTGTTCTTGCGATGTCCGGTCCTGGTAACCGTATTCACGGTGCAGATATCAGTCGATGGCAGCATCCTGGTGATAAGCCAATTGATTTTTCAAAGATGCGCGAAGCTGGCCTCGACTTTGTCATGATTAAAGCATCTGATTCACGTGAAGAATCTGATCGCGCTGCGGTGAAGTGGGTAGGCGGAGATCGCGCAAGTGCACAAGCTTCCGGAATCTTTACCGGCTTTTATCATTATGCATCTCTGCCTGATGTCTCAACCAATGCGGGGATAATCAGAGATGCAAAAGTGCAAGCACAGAAAGCAATCTGGCGCCTTGCGTCTCTCGGTGGATATAACGAATTAGATCTTCCTTACGCACTTGATCTCGAGAACAATTGTGTGAGTTACCGCGCCAATGGCTCTTGTGCGAAGCGCGCTAGTAAAAGTGCAGCCACTCTCTGGGCAAAGACCTTCTTAGCCACTCTCAAGGAGCGCACTGGGCGCACTCCGATCTTGTACTCGTATCCAAATTTTCTAGAGAGCTCGATGGCGCGAGATAAAGAACTTGCCAAGTATCCGCTCTGGCTTGCTCATTACGCCATCGATCCAGCCATCCCGACAGCGCAACCTGGGGTTAAAAACATCGGCTGTTATGTTCACTCCTGGACTACCTCAGCATGTAAGTCTGAGTGGGTGGTATGGCAGTACACCTCATGCGGCATCGCACCAAAGTACGGTGTACCTGGTTCACGTCTAGACCTCAATGTTTTCCGCGGATCACGTGAAGAATTTCTTGCCCTCGCTACCGGAACTTGGATTCCGCAAGAAATTGATCAGATGCCTCATAACGAAACTTCCACCATGCTCCTTGAATCTCAAACTGCTTCTACTACCAATAAAAATATAACTTTCATGCTGCAGATACTCCGCCCAGATAGCTCTCCGGTCGTCACAGGAGATGTGAAATTTGTATCAGGGCGCAATCCTGTTCAATTTAAGTTTAGGCAGTCGATTGTTCGTACAACTAGTGGCAGTTGGCAGGTTGCCCTTAAGACTGATATGCCAGGAACTTGGAATGGCGAACTTCGCTTTCGCGATCCTTCGGGAACTCATGCAGATGTTTCACGACGAGTCTCATTTAGCGTTTTGCAAGGACCAGCACCATCTCCGAAACCAAGTCCTACCGCTGAAGCGAAACCAAAACCGGTTAAGACTGATGGATGTAGAAATCAGATAAAGAATTAATCTGGCTAAGATTTAATCAGAGCAGCTAAAGCCGCAACTTCGGCCTCAACTTGTTCGCGGTATTGCGCGATAGATTCTTTCTTCTCTTTAGCCCCCCAACCTAAGTAAGGTGCAATGAGATTTGCTACATCTTCTGCCAAATCAATTCCCGCATGAGGAGCCTCAAAGGCAAGACGCGTACGGCGTGAAATAACATCATCAACAGTCATGGCACCCTCGTGGGTGACTGCGTAGACAATTTCGGCCTTGAGATACGGCAGAGTCGGATCTAGTAATTGACCTAACTTCTTATCTTCAGTAATTAAATCTAAAACTTCGCTGATCATTGAGCCGTAACGATTGAGTAAGTGAATGATGGTTTTCTCATCGATTCCGTACTCAGCTGATATTTGAGCGCTCTGTTGAGTCAAGGCAAAGTAACCATCTGCTCCAACAATAGGAAGTTTCTCTGTGCAAGAGCTATTTACTAATCTACGGAGATCTGTAACTGCTAGATCGATGGCATCCTTACCCATCACTCGATAAGTGGTGTATTTACCACCAGCGATGCTTACAAAGCCAGGCGCGCTTCTATCGGTTGTATGTTCGCGCGATAACTTTGTTGTTGTTGAATCCTTTGCATTTGCAACTAAGGGGCGCAGACCGGCATAAACGCCGATGATTTCTTCTCGGCGAAGTTGTGGTTCGAGAACCTTATTTGCCTGATCAAGAATGTACTGAACGTCTTCGCTGGTGGCGTGTGGGTGAGCTCGATCTCCATCGTATGGAGTGTCTGTGGTTCCTACAATCCACTTATCTCCCCATGGGATGAGAAAAAGTACAGAGACCGAAGTTTTCAAGATAATGCCAGTATCTGATTTGATGGCAGAGCCTGGAACCACGATATGGACACCCTTAGACATGGTCACGCCATAGCCCGGCTTAATGCCAAACTTTGCGTGCATCTCATCACTCCAGATTCCAGCACACATCACAACTGCTTTCGCAGAAACCTTAATCTTCTTGCCAGTGACGGTATCGATTACCTCTGCGCCAATTACCTTCTTGCCATCGCGAATAAGCTGATCGACTTCTACCCGAGTTGCAATCGTTGCCCCATGGCGACGAGCAGTGCGAATAATTGTCATCGTGTGGCGCGCATCGTCCACCTGAGCGTCGTAATATTTGACAGCGCCAGTCACAATATCTTGACGTAGCGATGGTGCAATCTCAGCAATCTTCTTCTGTGACATGTGCTTATGCCATGGAAGTGCGCGCTGGAATCCTCGTAAAACGTCATAGAGTGCCAGACCTGCACCGACATAGGTACGCTCTTTTAATTTTTCGTGTAGTGGATAGAGAAATCCAACTGGCTTCACAAGATGCGGACTCAAAGTAGAGACCATTAATTCGCGTTCGTGGAGCGCTTCGCGTACTAACTTAAAATCGTATTGTTCAAGGTAGCGAAGGCCGCCGTGAATCAATTTACTGGAGCGGCTAGAAGTTCCAGAAGCGATATCTCGCGCCTCAACAAGTGCCACCCTGAGTCCTCGAGAAGCTGCATCAAGAACTGCGCCGGCACCAGTGACTCCGCCACCAATAATCAGAATGTCGAACTCGTCGTGCGCCAATGATGTGATGGCAGCGTCTCGCTGATCGGGGCTGAGTTCTGATGAAAACATCGAAGGTATACCGATTTCCAGTTCTATTGAGTAGGCTTAAGGATATGGCATTCGTAGGTAGTTTGGATCAGGGAACCAGTAGTTCTCGCTTTATGATTTTTGATCAGAGCGGGCGAGTTGTTGGCCAGCATCAATTAGAGCATCGTCAAATTCTTCCGCAGGCAGGGTGGGTCGAACACGATGGCGCCGAAATCTGGGAGCGGGTTCAAGAGGTCATCACTGGAGCCTTAAAGCAGGCAAATCTCTTGGGTTCAGATCTCGCGGCAATTGGAATTACCAATCAACGAGAAACAACTATTGCCTGGGATGTTCTCACCGGCCAACCGATCCACAACGCCATCGTCTGGCAAGATGTTCGAACATCTGCTTATTTAGAGGCGCTTCCAGCGGCTTCTCGCCAAACCCTGAGTGCAAAAAGTGGACTAACGGTGGCTCCGTATTTTTCTGGCAGCAAGATGAATTGGCTCATCAAGAACTCTTC
>JBFYOW010000039.1:0-10237 GCA_041303595.1 Actinomycetes bacterium | reverse complement strand
CTTCTCTGAAAGCTGACGCTTAGCGCCTTTGAGCGCAGCGCCAACCCCGGCAGCGCCAATGACGGCAAAGGTGGCCGAGGTCTTGATATCAATAAAGCCGTCTGGAATATGCATAAACTCTCCTAGATGCAAACGATTTGCAAGTAGAAGGGTAGAGGAGTTTTCACCATTTGGAAACTCCAAATGGCCGACCTGCCCGTGCGGAAAGGTCTAGAGTGCGGGAATCCGAGAGAGTTTCACCGGGGAGGCAGCTATGAGTAGTGATGGCGATGACCATGGCAACGATGAAATCCTGACCGAAGAGATGCTGTGGGATCGAATCCCTGAAGTCACCGGTGAAGAACGTGCCGAGACTTATTACGAGCTCAGCGCTCGCATCTTCGCCCGCGGCCAGTACGACGAGGCGCTCGCTCTAGCCGAGACAGCACGTGATATTTATTCAGAACTTGGTGCCAGTTCACATAGTGAAGGACTCGCTCAGGCCTACTCTGCAATTGGTTACAACCTCAATCAACTCAAGCGAATGGATGAAGCAGCAACTGCGATGTCCAAGGCAGTTGAACTATTGCGCGAAAACAAATCTCCTATTGCACTTGAACTTGCCTGCACATTGGGTGAGTGGTGGTACTCGTCTAAGAATTACGAAAAGGTAATCGAGACCATGTACGAGTGCGCACAAGAACACATTGTTGATGGCAACAATGTTGGCGCCGCAAATGACATGCACCTCATTGGATGTGCGCATCGTGAGCTCAAGAATTATGAGGAAGCAATCATCTGCTTCCAGGAAGCTCGAGCGACTTTCAAAGCCGAGAAAGAAGTTCTCCATGTTGCACGTTGCGATCAGAAAATCGCCTCTTGCCATAACGAACTTGGCGATGGCGAGAAAGCGTTAGAGGCTGCGCGCAAAGCGATGGATGTCTTTGAGACAGGCCATGATCACCGCCGTGAAACCTTTGCGCTTTACGAATTTGGCCGCGCTGAAGTCCACCTGGGCAAGCTTGAAGATGGTTTAGCTACTCTAGATAATGTCTTGCAGATTACGGCCGATGAAGATGTAAAAGATTTTGAATTCATTATCGAAATTGAAACCTTAATGGCTTCAGTCATGCGCCAGCTCGGTCGAATCGAAGAAGCGGACGAAGTTGACCGTCGCCTAGCATCAGTGAAAGAAGCGCTTAACTAACTCTTTCGTGGAAGATGCTGCAGCGCCCAGTGATACATAGCAATCGCCCCTGCGGCGGAAGCGTTCATGGAACGGGTTGAACCGTATTGTTCGATGGCATAAAGAACTTCACAGACTTCAATTCCCTCATCAGACATACCCGCGCCTTCTTGTCCGAAGAACAAGACACAACTCTCTGGAAGTTCGGAACCCTCCAAGTTGCGAGAAGTTGGGACATTATCGATTCCGATTATTGGCACTGAGTTTTCGCGGCACCACTGAGCAAAGTCAGCAACAGTTGGGTGGTGCATCACGGTGAGATAGCGATCTGTGACCATTGCACCGCGCTTATTCCAGTCACGCTTACCGACAATATGAACTGCGCTGACGTTAAAAGCATTTGCGGTTCGGACAACTGAGCCAATATTGAGATCGTGCTGCCAATTCTCGATAGCAATCTGAAGTTTGTGGCGCTTTGTATTGAGGTCGGCAACAATCGCGGCAACGCTCCAATATCGGTAGTGATCTAGGACATTTCGTCGATCGCCATTAGTTAATAGCTCTGGGTCATATTGCTCACCCGTCGGCCAAGGCTCAGGGTGAGGCCCGACACCTACAACCGGGAAGAATTCACCGGGTCCAATCTCTGCAGGTGTCTTAATTTCCATAGTCGCACTCTAAACTAATGCGCATGGAGACTGTATTTAACATCGCACTTGGAATTCACATCCTCAGCATCCTTGGCATTTTGGGATTGCTCCTCTCACAGGTTCAGAAGAGCCCTCGTAAGTTGAGCCCTGGTGTTATCCACGCCGGCCTTACCGCACTCGTCGCTGGAATTGTGATGGTTGGCATCATGCCTCAAATTGAGCCAGAAGAAGCTGTCAACCATACAAAGATTGGCATCAAGTCACTCGTACTGACGGCCATACTCTTCCTTGGATATGCCAACGTGAAGAAGGAAGTTCTTAAGACCTGGGTTTGGGCGACGATGCTTGGGCTAACAGTTCTCAACATCATTATCGCTGTCGGCGTTTAAGTAACTCGGTAATGCGCACTCGCATCTCTCGTCTCGCCTGCCTGGTGGCAGGAGTACTTGCCCTTTCTACAGCAAGCGCATCTGCTGCAGACTCGATTGCCATTACCTCAGCTTTTACTCAATTAACTTCAATTCCCACGATGGCTAATCCATCAGTAATTGTTCTTAATGAAAAGACCGGCGATGTTCTCTACGAATCAAATGCCAATTCACCGCGCAAGCCTGCTTCGGTACTTAAGATTATTTCAGCTGCTGCCGCATATACCCATCTTGCGCCGACCGATAGTTTCTCAACAACTGTTTACACCGGAGCAGATGCTAAATCGATAGTCATTAGAGGCTCATTTGATCCTTGGATCTCATACGATCATAAAGTTGCTGAAAAGATGGGTAGAACTTCACTTAAAAGAATTGAATACAACTCTCTAAACCAGCTGAAAGAGATGAATAATGGTTCAACAGAGGGAACAACAATTTATTACAGTGGCCTCAATACTTCAGAGGTCAACCACATCAAAGACTTCTTAAAGAAACAGGGTGCTGCAACTGAAGTAAAACGCGTATCTACTAATGCGCTTGAGCCACTGATCGGGGTGGAGATGTTTACCTCCAACTCGCCCACTCTCCAGAAAATTGTCAATTGGGTTCTCACTTGGAGCGATAACCTCTTGGCGGATCGAGTAGCGCGCATTGCTTCGGTAGCTGCAGGCAATTCACGTGATGATGTTGGAGTGGCAAAGACCTTTGATGCGCTACTTACATCAATGGGTATCAGCACTTCAAAACTTGTCGTCAAAGATGCGAGTGGGCTCTCAAGAGAGAATCGAGTGACAGCGCGTCAGATTTCACAACTACTTTTTGCAATTCATCACAATCCTAAATATGCACCGATTGTTACAGGGCTTCCTGTTGGGGGAGTGACAGGAACTTTACAGAATCGTTTCATAGATACCGCACCAGATGCGGTAGGACTTGTTCGTGCAAAGACTGGCACCCTTAATGGCACAACGAATCTGGCAGGATTTGTTGAATCAGGCGAACATGAATACATCTTTGTGATCATCGCAGATCAACATAGTAGAAGTTACTCGGTCACAAAGAAGGTGAGAGCGACCGTGGATCGAATACTAGGAAAGATTGCGAAACCACTTTTACCAACCCTGATGCCGACTCCTCCAGTAAGCGAAACGGCGACCTTCACCAACTAGTGGATTAAATTAGTGGCGATCGTGGTTACGCCCACCACGTTCATCGTCATCGTCATCGTGGTCATCGTCATCTCGATCTGTCGGAGCTTTAACGCCAACTTGTTCAGGAGCTTTAACGCCAGTGTTTTTTGGAACCGTTGTTGAAATGACTCCTGTTGCAGCGTTTGAAACATCTGAAATCTTTACTGGAGTCGATTGCGGCGAGGATGTTGTCTTGTTAGCAGCAACAACTTGAGCCATATCTTGCTTTTCGCTTGAGGCACCGGCAATAAAGGATCCAGTGGCAATAATTGCGCCAGCCACAAGTGCAGCTATCACCGGCAATTTCTTATCTACTTTTCTGACCTGAGCAGAGGGCGCATCACTATCAACCAACTGAAACCACTCGGGTTTCGAATTGTTGATTTCATTACTCATGGTTGAGCCTCTCGGTTGGGTCTATCTATGGGTAAAGGTAGATTGTGACTCTGAGAAAGGGCTGAGATTTTCGATTATTTACTCTGCCAATCGCGTAATAGGCTATGCGTGTGTCAACCATCCGCGCCTATATCGATCTGATGAAGCTTCGAGTGGTTGAGTTATTGATTATCACCACTGTTCCAGCCGTGGTTCTGGCAGAGCGCGGATTTCCATCGCTAAGTCTCCTTGCATGGACTCTCATCGGCGGAACTTTGGCCGCTGGTTCAGCAAACGCCTTTAACATGGTGATCGAATCTGAACGCGATAAGTTGATGAAGCGCACCGCTAAGCGACCGCTAGTAACAGGTGCGGTTTCACGAACTCAAGCAACAATTTTTGCAATCTCAATTGGCGCGCTCTCACTTGTAATCTTCTGGTTTTTCACAACACCTTTGGCAACCTTGCTCACTGCAATCGCGATTGCTTATTACGTCATCATCTACACAATTGCTCTCAAGCCAAATACTTCGCAGAACATTGTCTGGGGTGGGGCGGCAGGTTGCATGCCGGTTCTGATTGGCTGGGCAGCAGTAACTAATTCTTTAACTTTGGTCCCGATTGCTTTCTTTATGGTGATCTTCTTCTGGACACCACCGCATTTTTGGGCGCTTGCCATCAAGTACAAAGATGATTACTCAGCCGCCGGTATTCCTATGTTGCCATCTGTGGCTTCACGTTCAAGCGTCATCGGTCAGATGTGGTTCCATACAATTGCGATGGTGCTTTGCTCAACTGCGCTGATTCAATTAGCGGAACTTCCAGTGTGGACATTGATGGCGACTGTTGCGCTAGGAGCGGTCTTTACCTTCCAGCTATTTGCGTTGAAAGAGAATTCAGATAATTACAACAAAGTTGCCGGTGGGATTTTCCACTGGTCAATTACCTATCTAACGCTACTTTCTATCTTGCTAGTCGTTGCTCAGCTTTTAAGTGCTTGATCAATATCCTTAATCAAGTCATTTACATGCTCTAGACCCACTGATAGTCGGAGCACAGAAGGCGTAATGCCCATCTCTGCTTGAACTTCTGGTGATAACCGTCGGTGGGTAGTAGAGGCAGGATGGGTAATGAGAGTCTTGCTATCTCCCAAGTTGTTGGAGATATCGATGATTCGGAGTGAATCCATAAACTTGAATGCATCTTTCTGAGAGCCGTTGAATTCAATACCAATCGTAGTTCCACCGCCCGTCATCTGCTTCTTGATAACAGCAGCTTCTGGGTGGGATGCGAGACCCGGATATCTCACACTCTTGATTGCAGGATGAGCCTCTAGGTATTCAGCAACTTGCTGAGCATTTGAATTCATACGCTCTACACGCATCTCCATTGTCTCTAGCGACTTCAGAAGTATCCATGCATTGAATGCACTAAGTGATGGACCAGTGTGGCGAGTAAATGGAAGTAACTTTTCATGAATATATGAGAATGAACCAAGAAGTGCACCGGCAAGAACACGTCCCTGACCATCAATATGTTTTGTAGCTGAATACATCACAACATCTGCACCAAGTTCTAGGGGACGCTGGAAGAGAGGTGTTGCCATCACATTATCAACAATGACAGTTGCGCCTACCTTATGTGCAAGATCGCTGACAGCGCGGATATCGGTAATCTCCATCAAAGGATTACTTGGAGTTTCAATGAAGACAGCCTTTACTGGCTTTGATAAAGCCTTCTCCCAGGCAGCAAGATCATTTGCTTTTACTAATTCATAAGTAACGCCCCATTTGGGAAGAATTTCAGTGATGATGACGTGACAGGAACTAAACATGGCAGCAGATGCAACGATGTGATCTCCCGCCTCAACAATGCAAGCGAGTGATGCAAAGACTGCCGCCATTCCAGAACCGAATGCATGGCAATACTCCGCACCCTCCATTGCCGCCAATCGCTGCTCAAACATAGCCACAGTTGGGTTATGAAATCGGCTGTAGAGAAAATGATCGGTCTCATCGGTAAATGAGTCAAAAGCTTCTTGTGCGGAGGAATATGTAAAACCGCTATTGAGAAAGAGCGCTTCAGATGTTTCACCAAATCCAGTTCGGGTTAACCCTGCTCGTACAGCATCGGTCTGGCTCTCAACTTCCCAATCAGGAGCTGGCCGATTATTGCGAGGCTGATATCCCCAGGCATCTTTACTCATGGCGCAATCTTAGAGGACTATCAGCGTGCTCTCAGAGAGTGCAGATATAGTGAGCGCTATGAGCACACTCGCAATCGAAGTAGAAGGACTTACTAAGCGGTATGACAATCTGACCGCGGTAAATAGCGCCTCATTCTCAGTCCCGCGTGGCACTATCTGCGGATTTGTCGGCCCCAACGGTGCTGGTAAGACAACCACAATTCGAATGCTCCTTGGATTGATTGCACCTTCAACCGGAACCGGAACAGTTCTCGGCCATCCAATAACTGAGCCAGAGAAGTACCTTGCATCGGTAGGGGCAATGATTGAAGGGCCCGCTTTCTATCCGGCCCTTACCGGTATCGAAAATCTTAAAGTCCTTGCAACAATGGGCGGAATTCCAATTGAACGCGCCGAATCTTTGATTGATTTAGTTGGCTTATCAGGTCGCGGCGGAGATAAGTACAAAACATATTCACTCGGAATGAAACAGCGTTTGGGAATCGCAGCGGCGCTCCTTCCCAACCCAGCGCTATTGATTCTCGATGAACCAACAAATGGACTTGATCCTGAAGGTATTCAAGAAGTTCGAGATTTGCTGAAGAAGTTAGCAAGTGAAGGAACGACTGTTTTTGTCTCTTCACACCTACTCTCTGAGATCGAAATCATCTCCGAGTACATTGTGATGCTTCGCAAGGGCGAGGTTGTCTTTGCTGGGGCAATTGATGAACTTCTGCTCAATCAGAAACCAACAATTATTGTTCGTACAGCAAGCGAGAGCGATTTAGCAAAGGTCGCTGAGATTGCTAAGTCACAAGGCCACCATGTGACAATCCGTCACGGCGAGGCACATATTGAGGGCCCCCATGAATATGCGGCGATATTAAATAAGTCAGCTTTCGACGCCGGCATCGTTCTTTCACAACTTACGCCCACGTTGCCAAATCTCGAAGAGACATTCTTTGAGATGACAGGAGGTCGCTAATGTTTAAAGTCTTCTTCGCAGAATGGCGCAAGCTTCGTCGTCCAACGCTCTTTTTCGGAACTTTTGCGGCTGCGCTATTCTTCAATGGATTAATTACTTCATTCATCTACCTAATGATTGATTCACCGCAAGGTAACGGAGATCGCGGCAGAACTATCACTCGCGAGGTATTAGCTCTTGCGGGCGGCTCCGTAACTGGCTTTGCATCGATTGGTGGCCTGCTCGGAATCATCGCACTCTGTGTATTTGCGGCACAGAGTGCTCAGGAGTACACCTACGGAACTCTTCGCAATTTGCTCGTTCGCCAGCCACGCCGCCTTACATTGTTGATGGGCAAATACGCAGCGATGAAGTCATTTGCATTGTTGCTGACAGTCGTTAACGCAATTGTGAGCATCGCGGTATCGGTTTATCTCTCTGATCGAGCGAAAGTCACTACTGATCTCTGGTTTACATCTGCAGGTTTGTCAGAGATTGCCCACACGCTGGTCAATGTCTATATCTCAATCATCTTCTATGCAATTATCGGAATAACCCTCGGCATCCTGCTCCGTTCACCGATTTCAGCTATCTCTATTGCGCTGGTCTGGATTTTGATCATTGAAAATCTCATCGGTGCGGTTAAGCCCGTGACCCTGGATTGGATGCCTGGCAATCAATTCGCTGCGATTGCCGAAGGTGGTACACCATTAGTTTCATATTCGCATGCGTTGATTCTTGGAAGTTCCTATGTATTGCTTGCGCTTCTCGTCTCATCGTTCTTATTCACAAAGAGAGATGTGGCTAACTAACTCCACAGGGCGCGTTAGCCCGCATAAATACCAGTTCTCATTTATTCTTGAATAATGCGAAGTAAGTCAGTCATTGCCCTTGCCCTCATGGGTGCACTGACCCTTGCCACGACGCCTGCAATCGCTAAACCAAAACCAACTCTTGCTGAAATCGAAGCGGCAAAGGTAGCTGAGGCGGCGAAGAAGAAAGCGGCAGATGCGGCAGCAAAGAAGTTAGCGGCAGCCAACTTAACTCTGCGCCAACTCACTGCTAAGGCCAATGCTGCTCGTGCGCTATATCAAAAGGCCCAGCAGGAACTTAATGTCGCTACCGCTGCTGCGACCGCAGCAGCGAAGTTTGCCGCAGAGACTGCGGCAGAGGTTTCTGAAGCACATCGATCAATTGGCAAAATGGCCGCGAATGCATACATCATGGGCGGAAGCCTTACTGATATTCAACCGCTCCTCAGTGCGAATGGTCCACAAGAGATTATGGACCAACTCTCAACACTCAACACTCTAGGTGCGCGCAACTCAACAGCGCTTGAACGTTTTAAAGCTGCCGAAATTGTGGCACGTGCGGCACAAAAGAAAGCTGATGAAGCCCGCGCAATCCAAGTTGTTGCAACCGCAAAGGTAGCGGATGCAAAAAAGATTGCAGACGATGCGCAAGCACTACAACAGAAGGAAGTAGATAAACTTCGTGCCGTCCAAGATAAGTTGATTGCGGAGCTCGCTAAAGCGAAGAACGTTCGCATCACTCTCGAACAACAACGCCAATTAGCGTTACTTGAAGAGAGTCAAGCGAATACTGCAACAACCACAATTAACCAATCAAAGGTTTGGCCAGACCGTGGCTTCAAGGGTCGTTCATCTTTCCGAACATCAGAGGCTCAGCGACTCGCTGCTGTTGCATTTGCTAAGAAGCAGGTGCAAGCGCGCAAACCATATGTGTGGGGAACTCAAGGACCAAATAGTTATGACTGTTCCGGACTTGTTTACGCAGCCTATCGATCAGCGGGGCTAGGTTGGCCAAACTGGGATCGCCTCAACTCAGCGTTATACGCTGGCTATACCTATCACGTACCACTAACGAAATTAGTGCCAGGCGACCTTCTCTTCTATTCATATAAAGGTTCTATTTCAACAATCCACCACATCACTATCTACGCTGGCAATGGCATGATGTGGGAAGCGAATTCAAAAGGTAAAGGCTTGCTATATTCAAGTATTTACTCAATCAAGGGCTTAATGCCATTCGGCGGTCGAGTGTAAGTTTATGGTTGATGCATCTGTTGCTATTCGCAATGCAGTCAAACCATTTCTTGTAAAGCTTGAAGCTGGAGATAAATTCTTAGTTGCGGTTTCAGGCGGCGCCGATTCGTTGGCTTTGGCGGCAGCACTTTTTATTGAAGCGAAACCGCTTGCGTTAACGCCGATAGCAATCACGGTAGATCACCAACTCCAAGAGAATTCTCATTTACAGGCAGAGAAAGTTTCACACCAATTAAAGGAGTTGGGTTATGGCGAAGTTCTTATTAAGAAAGTTGTGGTCGTTGCTACCGACGGCATCGAAGCTGGTGCTCGCAAAGCACGCTATGAAGCTATTGGTGAAAGCATGGAAGAATCGAAAGCGACCAAAGTCTTCTTAGGTCATACGCATGGCGATCAAGCCGAGACAGTTTTATTGGGTCTTGCACGAGGATCTGGCGCTCGATCACTTGCAGGAATGGCGGCTGAAAATGGAATTTACCTCCGCCCGTTGCTTGCCATTACACGCGAAATCACAGAGCGTGCATGCAAAGAGTTTGGTTTGGAGGTGTGGAACGATCCACATAACTTCAATGGCGATTTCACGAGAGTCAGAGTTCGCCGAGAGGTAATTCCATATCTCGAAGAAAATCTTGACCCTGGAATCTCAAATGCACTAGTTCGAAGCGCTGCCCTCCTGCGCGATGATGCAGATGCCTTGGATCAATGGGCGGAGCGAGAATCTAGCGACCTTGATTGCCAGCGTTTGGCCCAATTGCCGCGGGCGGTACGCACTCGAATCATTCGAAAGGCGGCGCTCTCGGCTGGATCAACCCCTGGTGAGCTGACATTTGAGCAGATATTCGCAATCGATGCCCTGATTTGTGCGTGGAAGGGGCAGGGGGCGGTCAGCCTTCCCGGCGGTGTGAAGGTTGAGCGTATTTCGGGCAGACTGTCCCTCTCACGGTAGGGGTAAGAGTCCTACCGACCTCGACGAAAATAGGAGCAAACCGGTGGATCTTGCAGCAGTTGGAACCGATGTAGAGCGCGTTATTGCATCAGAAGAGCAGCTCAAAGCGCGCGTAGCAGAGCTTGCAGCTCAAGTCGATGCTGATTACAAAGGTAAAGATGTCTTGCTTGTTGGCGTTCTTAAGGGCGCAATCATGGCGATGGCAGATCTGACCCGTGCAATGCAATCACATATGCAGATGGATTGGATGGCTGTCTCTTCATACGGT
>JBFYOW010000038.1:0-10335 GCA_041303595.1 Actinomycetes bacterium | reverse complement strand
GACACCATTCGCGAGATAGTGGGACCAGACATTCGGATAGAGACTCTCACTCACGATATTGCTTTGGAAGTTGATTTTGGTGGCCCTTTAGTCGATGCAATGTGCGCTGCAATCGTAAAGAGAGATCCCGAAGGAATCCCGGTTCCTTATACGATGAGTGGCGGTACCGATAATAAAGCGCTCTCTGAAATCGGAATCATTGGATATGGATTTAGTCCTCTGAAATTACCTGCTGACCTTGATTTCATGGCGTTATTTCATGGAGTAGATGAGCGAGTGCCTATCGATGGCCTCGTCTTTGGAGCCGAAGTACTGAAAGACTTCTTAGAGAACTGCTGAAATTTCATCAAGAACGCTTCGGATCATTCCGGGGAGCACTATCTCTTCAGATTGCAAAATTCCTCTGAGTTGCGCTCCTGTTCTCGCTCCGACGATAGAGGAAGTCACTAGAGGGTTATCGCGCACCCAGGCGAGAGCAACTTCCAGTGGAGCAAAACCAAGTCCTTCAGCTGCAACTGCAATTGCTTCGACCACACGAGCAGAACGTTCATTGAGATATGGCTCGACATGCTTTACAAAGTGAGGAGCTGCCGCGCGAGAATCGCTAGGGATTCCAGTTCTATATTTTCCGGTCAGAACTCCGCGCGCCAATGGTGCCCACGCTAGAAACCCGACCCCAAGTTCAGCCACACAAGGAAGAATTTCCTCTTCAGCTCTTCGGTTGAGCAACGAATATTCATTCTGAAGAGAGACGATTGGCGCCTTCATGCTGTGGAGTTCTTGCAAAGTTATTGCTCGCGCACTTTGCCAACCTGAAAAATTTGAAATACCTACATAGCGGGCCTTACCACTTGTATATGCATAATCTAGGGCAGATAGTGAATCGTCTAATGGGGTGTGTGCATCCCAGCCTTGTATCTGCCAGAGATCAATATGGTCCGTGCCGAGTCTGGAGAGCGAACGATCCAACTCATTGATGAGCGATTGACGTGAATTACTGACAACCTTTTCTCCATTGATGAGCTGCACGCCCGCTTTAGTAGCAATAACTACTTCATCTCGAGCAAAGAGGGTTCCAACCATGCCGCCGATAACTCGCTCTGCGTCACCATCTCCGTAAATGGGAGAAGTTTCGAGGAAGTTCCCGCCGGCATCTAAATAAGCTCGGCATTGATCAGCAGCTTCATGGGTATCGGTATCGCGTCCCCATGTCATCGTACCGAGACCAAGATGGGAGAGTGAAAGTCCACTTTTTCCAACTCGTCTCATTTCCATGAGCGCGACCCTAGCAAGACTGTTCTCCAATACTTCGCTAATCTTGGAACTCCAGCGTGTTGAACTATCCAACTGAGATGAGAAGAAGGGCGTTGAGCGAGATCGCTATGAGCACCTTTATCTTTCTACGTCACGGTCATTCCGCTGCAAATGCGACTGGCACCCTTACCGGACAACTTCCGGGTGTTGGATTGTCGAAGCATGGGCAGAACGATGCAAAAAACCTGATCGAACGCATTGGGCCTCGGCGAATTGATCATCTCCATCTCAGCCCAATCGAACGCTGCCAACTGACAATCGACCCATGGCTTCGTTCCAGGAATTCATCATCCTTACTATCTCTCCAAATAGTCGATGGCATCTCTGAAATTGATTTTGGAACTTGGAGTGGGCGCAAACTCACTTCACTACGAAGAGATCCACTCTGGAGAGATGTCCAAAATCGACCATCCACTGTTACATTTCCAGAAGGTGAATCTTTTCGTAAAGTTCAGCGAAGAGCAGTCGCAGCAGTCGAAGAGATAAGGGCGATGCGCGGGAAAGATAAGGTCCATCTCATTGTTTCGCATTCCGACACCATCAAGTTGATAGCAGCGCACTACCTTCAAATGAAGTTAGACAACTTCCAGTCGTTGCAGATTGATCCTGCATCTTTCACTATCTTTAAGGGAGATTCCAAGCGAATATCTCTGCTGTCAATCAATAGTAAATCTTCATTGAAAGAGTTGCTTGGATAAATGCTGAGATCCTATGAGGAGATAAACCGGTTTACCGTGGGCACTATTGGAGTGCCTGGAGATAGGACATTCTTCCTTCAATTCCGATCCGGAACTGCTCTTGTTTCGGCGTCTCTAGAAAAGTCGCAGGTAGCGGCACTCAGCGAGCGTTTGGAATATATGCTTCGGGAGATTCGGACGATTCATCCGCTATCACCAAAGCCGATTCTGGTGCGCGACTCATTGCCTTTAGAAGTGCCGGTTCTTGACGAATTTCGTATTGGTGCCATCGCAATTTTCTATGATGAAAATTCAGAGCGAATACAAATCGACCTTCGAGAGGTTTCGACTTTTCAAGACGAAGATGAAGATGAGATAGCTTTGCAACCATTCTCCGATACACAAATGTTGCGGATATTCATTTCAGCTACTCAGGCTTTGATTTTTCACGACCGGGCAGAACTGGTTATTGCAGCCGGTCGCCAACCCTGTCCCTTCTGTGCGCTGCCAATAAATCCAGAGGGACATCTATGTGCCCGAGCAAATGGATATCGGCGATGATTGAAGACCTCTTAACGCATGGTGAGATAAGTGTGGAAGGTCGTCTAGTTGATGCTTCTAACGCAACCCTCTTCGTCTCGATTAAACGAGAGAATGAGGAGATGCGAGCAATTTATAAACCAATTGCGGGGGAGCGACCACTTTGGGATTTTCCCGATGGAAATCTAGCTTCGCGCGAGCGGGCTGCCTTTCTCATCAGCGAAGCGCTCGATATTAAGTGCGTTCCACTGACAATCCTGCGAGATGGACCTTTCGGTCTCGGCGCCGTTCAGGAGTGGATTGATATAGATGAGTCAATCAACCTAGAAGAATATTTCAGGGAAGATCGTCCGGAACTCAGGTCGGTGGCTCTCTTTGATGCGATTATTAACAATACTGACCGAAAGATAGGCCACTTACTTCCGCGGGAAGATGGAACCCTTTTAGTCTGCGATCATGGCGTCACCTTTCATGTCGACAACAAGTTAAGAACCGTTCTCTGGCAATGGTCCGGTCAAGAACTGAACTCTGATGAGCGAATCCGTATTGAAAATTTAATAATGAGTATTGATGCACAGGAGATTACCGAGTTACCAGATTTGATTACTCCGGCAGAGATAGATTCGTTGCGCCAACGCTGCATCGACCTCTTGGCGAGCAACGTCTTTCCGGAACCGAGTGCCGACTGGCCTCATATCCCTTGGCCACCCTTCTAAGGAGTAGGCTCTTCTCATGCACTCTTGGGCGACAGTAGCTATCCCGCCGCTAGCGAAACGTTTCGTTCTGCCACAGCTCTCCCTTTGGGATACCGCTCGTCAGGAGAAGATTCCAGTGCAGCGCAAGGAGCTCTATCGCCTCTATGTCTGCGGAATTACTCCTTATGATGCGACCCACTTAGGCCATGCAGCTACCTATCTCACCTTTGATTTGGTCAATCGATTTTTACAAGCATCGGGTTCACAGGTTCGCTATGTCCAGAACATCACCGATATTGACGACCCACTTCTTGAGCGCGCCGCGAGAGATGGGATTGATTGGAGAGCTTTAGCTCAATCCCAGATAGATCTCTTTCGCGGGGATATGGTTAATCTCCATATTCTCCCTCCAGATCACTATGTCGGAGTAGTTGAGGCGATGGATCTAGTTGAAAACGCAATTTCAAAGCTAGAAATCAAGAAAAGCACCTATCGAGTTGATAGCGATCTCTATTTTAGGGTTCATGCAGATGAATCGTTTGGTTCTCGTTCACATCTCTCCCAAGAGAGAATGCTCGAAATTTTTGCAGAACGCGGTGGAGATCCTTTACGCGAAGGAAAAGAAGATCCACTAGACGCTTTATTGTGGTTATCGCATCGTGAAGGAGAACCATTCTGGCCAAGTGCGCATGGCGATGGTCGCCCGGGCTGGCATATTGAATGTTGTGCCATCGCGCTCAACTTCCTCGAGCCAGATGAGCAATCTTCAACCTCCATTGATATTCAAGGCGGCGGAAGTGATTTGATATTTCCTCACCATGAAATGTCCGCAGCTCAAGGAAAGATTCTCGAGGGCAGAGAGTTCGCCTCACATTATGTTCATGCCGGAATGATCGGGCTAGATGGCGTCAAGATGAGCAAATCCCTAGGAAATCTGGTGTTTGTTTCAAAACTTGTAGCAGCGGGACGCGATCCAATGGCTATTCGATGGGCCTTGATGGAGCAGCATTACTCTACGGATCGTTCTTGGAGCGAAACTCTTTTAACATCATCAGAAGAGTGGATCACTCGCTTGCGTCGTGCTCTATCCATGATGGAGACAGCGCCAACTGATTCTCTCATCGAAGAGATGATTGCAGCGCAGGCCGATAATTTAGATACACCAAAGACTTTATCCCTGATTAAGAGATGGATTGAAGAGTCGGAGAGCGGTAGTTCTGGGGGAGTACCTGGTGAGCTCTCTCGAGCACTAGACACTCTGCTTGGGATTTCTCTTTAATCGTTTGCGTTCTTCTGCCTGCGAAGAAAACGTTCTACTTCCCGCGCTAACTCTTCGCCACTTTCATCACCTAATTGATCAGCATCTTTGCTCTCTTCTAAGGTCTTGATGTACTCCTCAATATCAGAATCTTCTTTCACCATTTCGTTAACTGCTGCCTCCCATTGATGTGCGAACTCAGGGAGCGCACCATGTGGCAGATTGATTTCAAGGAAGTCTTCAATTCCATTAAGCAGCGCCAAAATCGCCTTAGGAGAAGGGGTTGCATTTGCATAATGAGGTATGGCCGCCCACAGTGCAATTGCATCTATCCCTCGCTTAACACATCCATCTTGAATTACAGCGAGAATCCCAGTCGGACCTTCATAGCGACTAACTTCGACGCCAAGACGAGTTGCTATCTCCGGATGCGCTCCAGTACCAGAGACAGGAATCGAGCGAGTGTGCGGCGTATCAGCCAACATCGCGCCGAGAGTAATCACTAGTTCAACTTCAAGATCATCGGCAAGATCTAATAATTCATTTGCAAAGGATCTCCATCGCATCGAGGGTTCAACGCCTCGCACGAGCACAAAATCATGATCTCCATCTGGATTGTGTAGACCGAAAACTTGAAGCCCAGGCCAGGTGAGATTACGAATCATGGAATCATCGACAAGAATGATCGGGCGATTTACTTGAAAGTCGTAATAATCTTCAGAATCAATCTCTGCTATCAATTCTGCAGAAGAAACTTGTTCGCCGTCATTGAGATTTGTTGGATTGAGAGTGGCAAGGAGATGTGAAATCGTGCCGGTTGCCGCTTCGCCAGCATCGCTCCAGCCACCGCATGCCACAATCATGATGGGTGAGCGCAGCAGAGGAATCTGATGAATCTCCATAAGGCCCACCTTACGGTAACCTCCTCTCCGTGACGAGCGGAAAGCAACACCTGAGAAAGCGCGATGGATTACTCCGCAGCGCAATGGCTACTCGCGTCATCATCGCAGACGGTGCCATGGGCACAATGCTTCAAGCGGCAGACCCCTCATTGGAAGACTTCCAGAACCACGAGGGTTGCAACGAGATACTCAACGTCACCCGTCCAGATGTTGTTCGCTCAGTCCATGATGCATATCTCGCAGTTGGCGTAGATGCAATCGAGACCAATACCTTCGGTGCGAACTGGGCCAACCTCGCCGAGTATGGAATTGAAGATCGAATCTATGAGCTTGCCTATGCAGGTGCGAAGATTGCACGAGAGGCAGCGGATGCCTATTCCACGGAAGAAAAGCCCCGATTTGTTCTTGGCTCTCTTGGTCCCGGAACGAAGTTACCGACTCTTGGCCATACAACATACGTTCATCTACGAGATGCATACCGCATCGCGTCACAGGGATTAGTTGACGCTGGTGTAGATGCACTCTTAATTGAAACTACGCAAGATTTGCTTCAAGCAAAGGCTGCAATTAATGGTGCACGTCTTGTGCTCGATTCGACAGATCGCGATGTTGTGCTGATCGCACAAGTGACCGTCGAAACCACAGGAACAATGTTGCTCGGATCAGAAATCGGTGCAGCTCTTACAGCGCTGGAACCGCTAGATATCGATTTAATTGGTCTTAACTGTGCGACAGGTCCAGCAGAGATGTCAGAGCACCTTCGCTATCTCTCCAAGAATTCACGTGTAGCAATTTCAGTTATGCCAAATGCCGGCTTGCCGGTTCTAGGGCCCGATGGTGCGAGTTATCCACTAGGCCCAGATGAGTTGGCAACCGCGCTCGATACCTTTGTTACTGACTACGGACTATCACTCATTGGTGGTTGTTGTGGAACTACTCCTGATCATTTGGCTGCTGTAGTAAATAAAGTTTCAGGGCGTGAAATCGCCTCCCGAAAGATTAACGATGAGCCTGGCGTATCTTCGCTCTATCAATATGTTCCATTCCATCAAGACCTGACATACCTCGCTATCGGCGAGAAGACTAATGCCAACGGTTCTAAGGCGTTTCGGGAAGCGCTGGTTGAGGAAGATTGGCAGAGTTGCGTTGAGATAGCACGTGATCAGATTCGTGATGGTGCGCATCTTCTCGATCTCAGTGTTGATTATGTAGGACGTGATGGCGCGAAAGATATGCGTGAAATCGCATCTCGCTTCGCCACCTCTTCAACACTTCCAATAATGCTCGATTCAACTGAACCAAATGTAATTCAAGCTGGATTGGAATCTTTGGGTGGGCGATCAGTTATTAACTCTGTGAATTACGAAGATGGAGACGGTCCAACATCGAGATTTGCTCGCATCTTGCCACTGATTAAAGAACATGGTGCAGCCGTTGTTGCACTGACAATTGATGAAGAAGGTCAAGCGAGAACTGCTGAATGGAAGTTGCGCGTCGCTGAGCGTCTCATCAAAGACCTCACCGAAAATTGGGGTATCTCTGTCGGAGATATCATGATTGACACTCTCACCTTCCCAATCGCAACCGGACAAGAAGAGACTCGACGAGACGGCCTTGAGACAATCAATGCTATTAAAGAGTTGAAAATCAAGTACCCAGCAGTCCAGACCACCCTTGGTGTGAGCAATGTCAGTTTCGGATTAAATCCAGCGGCTCGAGTCGTTCTCAACTCAGTTTTTCTTCATGAGTGCGCACAAGTAGGTCTAACCTCAGCGATTGTTCATCCTTCAAAGATTATGCCTATTGCGCGGATTGAGCAGCGACAGCTCGAAGTTGCGCTCGACCTCATTTACGATCGCCGAACATTTGATGGCGATCAATGTACCTATGATCCGCTTTCAGAGTACCTACAACTCTTTGAGGGCGTTGAACTTGCGGCTTCTCGTTTGACGAGAGCTGCTGAGTTGGCAGCGCTTCCATTAGAGGAACGCCTTCAACGAAGAATCATCGACGGTGAAAAGGTCGGACTCAGCGATGATCTTGATGCCGCCATGGCACAAGAGATCAAACCTCTAGCAATTATTAACGACCACCTTCTAGAAGGAATGAAGGTAGTTGGAGAGCTCTTTGGTAAGGGCGAGATGCAACTTCCATTCGTATTGCAGAGCGCCGAAGTCATGAAGACAGCGGTGGCATATCTTGAGCCTTTTATGGAAAAGACAGACGAGGGCGGTCGAGGCACAATGCTCCTTGCAACTGTTAAGGGAGATGTTCACGATATCGGCAAGAACTTGGTCGATATCATTCTTTCAAATAATGGTTATCGAGTTGTGAATATCGGTATTAAGCAGACCGTGAATCAAATTATCGATGCAGCTCTCGAGAATAACGTTGATGCAGTGGGAATGAGTGGTCTTCTCGTCAAGTCCACTGTCGTCATGAAGGAAAATCTTGAAGAGATAACAGCTCGAGGATTAGATCAGAAGTGGCCGATTGTTCTTGGCGGCGCCGCACTCACTCGTGCCTTTGTTGAAGAAGATCTCTCATCAATATTTCCTGGTGAAGTTCGATATGCGCGTGATGCTTTTGAAGGCTTGCGCCTAATGGATGCAATCATGGCCGTGAAGCGAGGCGAACCAGGAGCTGCGTTGCCGGAATTGCGCCAGCGCCGAGTCCGCACCAATACCCGAAACACTGATGTTGAAGTAACTGATACAACAAGAAGTGATGTTGCGATTGATATCGACATTCCAAGCGCCCCCTTCTTTGGATCTAGAATCGTTAAAGGTATTCCGCTCGCAGATTATGT
This sequence comes from Actinomycetes bacterium, assembly GCA_041303595.1. Lineage (GTDB taxonomy): Bacteria > Actinomycetota > Actinomycetes > Nanopelagicales > Nanopelagicaceae > Planktophila. The sequence goes on along the minus strand of JBFYOW010000038.1, from coordinate 2,140 downwards.
TGGCATGCTCGATGAACGCGCCCTCTTTGTTGGTCAATGGGGTCTTAAGGGCGCGCGCGGTGAGTACGAGAAGATGGTTGAAGAAGAAGGTCGACCACGTCTGCGTTCATTGCTCAATGAAGTTCAATCTCAAGGTTGGCTAGAGGCAGCAGTTGTCTATGGATATTTCCCATGCGTGAGTGATGGAAATGACCTCGTGATCTTGCATCACGATGGCGAACTGAAGGGGCAAGAACGTTTGCGCTTCTCATTTCCAAGGCAGAGACGCGATCGTCGCCTCTGTATCGCGGATTTCTTCGCCGCCAAGGATTCTGGCAAGACCGATGTAGTCGCCTTCCATGTAGTAACGATGGGAAACACAATCAGTAAGGCTGCCAACACGCTCTTTGAGGCGAATAATTATCGTGAGTATCTAGAACTACATGGACTTTCAGTTCAGTTAACTGAAGCTCTCGCTGAGCACTGGCATGCGCGTATTCGAGAAGACCTAGCAGTTCGTAATAGCGATGCTCCGGACCTTCAGGGAATTCTTGATCAGGGATACCGTGGCTCTCGATACTCGTTTGGTTATCCGGCATGTCCAGATATCGAACAACAAGTTCAACTCTGTGAACTTCTTGAGCCAGGAAGAATTGGCGTTGAGTTATCCGAGGAATTCCAGTTGCATCCAGAGCAATCTACTTCTGCAATTATCGTTCATCATCCGGAAGCAAAGTACTTTAACGCCAACTAAATCTCTGCAACAAATTATTTGGGGTTGTGAGCAGGGCAGATATTTTTGAAGGAACACCAGTCACAGAGGCGACTTTTCTTCGTTGGGAAGAAGTCAGTATCAATTGCAGTAAGTATGTCATCACCGATATTGCGCAGAATTCTCTCCGTCGCTTCCAACTCTTTCTCGGTCGGCGAACTCTTTACCGTATTCCCATCTCCAAGATAGAGGAGCTGTAGAAGTCGCGGCAGAACCCCTTCGTTACGCCAATACAGGAGTGCATAAACTCGCAATTGAAAGAGCGCTTTCTCTTCCCAACCTGGTTTGGGTGATTTACCGGTCTTGTAATCAACAATGCGAACTTCACCCGTTGGAGCGACATCTAATCTATCGACATAACCGTGGAGATATATCTGCTCGGTAAAATCCTTCTCAAGGTGGAGTTCTCTATAAGTCGCATCAAAAGTTGAAGGATCCTCTAGTGTGAAATACGTTTGCAAGAGAGATTTGGCTCTATCCATCCACTCTTGCTGATTGGTTACGAGCTTCTCGAGTTCGGGCTTATCAGCGATTTGGCGTTGCCAAGAACTTGGAAGCAATGAAACTGCGCGTTCGTGGTTTCGTTCCAGGCGGGGAACTTCAAAGAGATCTTCAAGGACGGTATGAACTAACTTGCCGCGCTCAGCATCTAGGCTGATTTCTTCTGGCAAGTTGAGAATTGAGCGATACTTGTAGAGTTGCGGACAATTAGTGAAGTCATTTACGCGACTTGGGGAGAGACGTAATTTTTCCATATCGCGACCTTACTGGCGATTTTCTCTCCACTCAGAGATATCTCGCCTAAGATGCTCCCGTGTCTAATTCAGCGAAGGTAGGGAGCGGCTACTTCAAAGCCGGTGATCGAATTCAACTCACAGATCCAAAGGGCAAGCTCTATAGCTTCACCATTACCCCCGGAAAAGAGTGGCATACCCATAAAGGTTGGATTGTTCACGATGAATTAATCGGTCTACCTGAAGGTTCAGTCGTAAGCACAACTGCTGGTCTCAAGTTCACCGCATTTATTCCGCTCTTGGCCGACTATGTTCTATCGATGCCGCGTGGTGCAACAATTGTCTACCCAAAAGATGCCGCCATGATTGTTGGAGTAGCTGATATCTATCCAGGATCGAGAGTACTTGAGGCGGGCGTGGGAAGTGGCGCGCTCTCCATCTCTCTACTTCGGGCTGTAGGACCTAGCGGGTTCCTGCATAGCGTTGAGCGCCGTGATGATTTTGCAAAGATCGCTCGGTCAAATGTGGAAGATTACTTCGGTGAAAATCCAGCGCAATGGCGTTTAGATGTCGGCTCTGTTCAAGATCAGAAATTTGAAGAACCATTCGATCGAGTCGTACTAGACATGCTTGCTCCATGGGAGTGTGTGGCGAT
>JBFYOW010000037.1:0-10460 GCA_041303595.1 Actinomycetes bacterium | reverse complement strand
TTGCGAGACCCGCTCGAAGCGTTGTTGCATCACGATCAGGGTAACGATTTAAGTTGGTGGCGACCTTTTCGATACGCGCAGCGATGGCACTTGTAAGTTGAGCAGAGAGTGCAAAAGGGCTTTCGTTTGTATTGAGCACTGCTTGAGCTGGAAGTTGCGGAGCGCCGTATGGAGAGAGCGGCCTTAAGCGCTCATTCAGCGGCAACCAATCTGGCCACTGACTCATAGCGTCTCTAAACGAACAGAGATAGCTTCTCCATGCGCGGGAAGATCCTCGGCATTTGCCAGAGTTATAACTGTCTGCGCAATATCTACAAATGCACTCTTGTCATACTCAATGTAGTGGAGGCCCTTGAGAAATGTCTGCACTGAGAGACCGCTGCTGTGGCAAGCACATCCGCCGGTAGGTAATACGTGATTTGAACCAGCAGAGTAATCACCAAGTGATACAGGTGAGAACCTCCCAATGAAAACTGCGCCTGCATTGCGGATGGCTGCAGCGTCACGACGTGCATTGAGAGTTTGAATTTCTAAGTGTTCAGCAGCATAGGCATTAACAACATCTAGGCCTTGTTCAATTGAGTCTACGAGGACAGCTGCCGACTGGATTCCGGTGAGAGCGGTGCGAACTCTTTCAGAGTGCTTCGTCTTGGAAACTCGGAGTTCTAGCTCTTGTTCAACATCTTCAATTAGTTGCATTGAGTCTGTCACCAACACGGCTGCGGCAATCACATCGTGCTCAGCCTGTGATATCAAATCAGTAGCAACATCACCAGCTATTGCTGAACTATCTGCCAATATCGCGATCTCAGTAGGACCGGCCTCGGAATCAATCCCGATTATTCCGCGGAGTGCGCGCTTAGCCGCCGCTACATAAATATTTCCAGGGCCAGTAACAAGATCGCACTTTTCAGAAACGCCATCCATCCCATAAGCGAAGAGTGCAATCGCCTGCGCTCCCCCAATTGCATAAACCTCATTGACTCCGAGCAGAGCACAAGCCGCCAAGATTGTTGGATGTGGTAGGCCGCCATTTTCAGCCTGTGGTGGCGAGGCGACTGCGATGCTCTGCACTTGTGCAATTTGCGCAGGAATTACATTCATCAAGACTGAGCTTGGATAAACTGCGCGACCGCCTGGCACGTAAAGACCAACCCGATCTACCGGAACCCATTTCTCACGAACTATTCCGCCGTCTACTACTGTCACAGAAGATTCTTCACGTACTTGAGCGTTATGTACTGTGCGGATGCGTGCTGCAGATAGTTCGAGCGCAGTACGGATTGCTGGATCAAGATTTGCTAGAGCGCTATCGAGGGCTGATTGAGGAACTCTGATAGACGCTGGGCGAACTCGATCGAATTCTTCACAGAGAGCAAGCAGGTCGCTCTCGTTTCCATTCTTCACACGGTGAAGAATTGGCTCGATAGTCACCATCGCAGCTGCAACATCAAGAGTGGCGCGTGGGAGTTCGCGTTGGTACTGACCTTTAGTCAGCTTCTTTCCTCGGAGATCTACACGACGCAACATGCGCCTATTCTACTTTGCGAAGCGAGTGTGATGCGACCTGGTTATCCGCGAACGATGCACTCGGGACCGAGAATTGCCTTGAGATCAGCGCTCAGACTTGGCGAAGATGTGACTAGCGCATCAACTTTGAGCACGGTCGACTTTTCGGTATCAATGACATGCAGGTGTACCTCGCGCTTCCCGGGATGTGATTTCAAAATCTCTTTCATCCGTTCGACTATTGGCGGAGTTACCTGAACCGCGGGAAGAGAAATGAGGAGCGGGCCAGTAGGTCCACCTGAGATATCGGGCATCGACATCTCCATCGCAGTAAATCTCACCTGTTCATCAGTTCGCGAGAATCGACCGCGAATAACGACAACACGATCTTCTGTGAGTGAAAGTGAATATTGGTTATAGGTCTTCGAGAAGAAGAGCGCTTCAATGGAGCCTTCGAGGTCCTCAATATTAACTACAGCCCAAGAATCTCCATTTCTTGAGACCTTGCGTTGAACGCCCGTAATCAATCCACCAATAGTGATCATTCCATCAGGCACGCCTTCATCAAGAAGTTGGCTGATGGACATATCAGTATGTGATCGCAAGACATGTTCGACACCCAATAAAGGATGGTCGGAGACATAGAGCCCCAACATCTCGCGTTCAAATGCAAGAAGCGTGCCTTTATCCCATTCGGTTTGCGGAATCTCGACTTCGAGTCCAGCCATAGCGGTTGAGGTTTCACCACCAAAGAGATCGAATTGACCGATCGCCTCAGCGCGCTTTGTCTCAATCACCGAGTCAATCGCTTCGAGATGAATACTCATTAAGCCCTTACGAGGATGCTTGAGCGAGTCAAAGGCGCCACCCTTGATGAGAGATTCAATAGTCTTCTTGTTACACACTTGTGCGTCAACTTTTGCTAAGAAATCACCGAATGAACCGAAATTTCCTTTAGTTTCGCGAGCTGCCTTAATTGAGGCAACTACGCCCTCTCCTACATTTCGAATAGCTGCCAGACCGAATCTGATGTCACGCCCACGTGGTGTGTATTCACCATTAGATTCGTTGACATCTGGTGGAAGAACTTTGATTCCCATCCGGCGACACTCAGAGAGATAGAGCGCCGATTTATCTTTATCGTCGCGCACAGAGGTGAGTAGCGCTGCCATGTACTCTGTTGGAAAGTTAGCTTTGAGATATGCAGTCCAGAATGAGACTACGCCATAGCCCGCTGAGTGTGCGCGGTTAAAAGCGTAATCAGAGAATGGAATCAAAACTTCCCATAGCCGCTTAATAGCAACCTCGGAGAAACCATTGGCCTTCATGCCAGCTTCAAATGGTACGTACTCCTTATCAAGGATCTCCTTATTCTTCTTACCCATAGCCTTTCGTAAAAGGTCCGCACGACCGAGAGTAAAACCAGCAACTTTCTGTGCAATCGCCATTACTTGCTCTTGATAAACAATGAGACCGTAAGTGTCACCAAGAATATCTTGCAGCGCATCTGAAAGCTCTGGGTGAATTGGCTCTACCGCCTTACGCCCGTTCTTGCGATCTGCGTAATCATTATGTGAGTTCTCACCCATCGGACCTGGTCGGTATAGCGCAATTACCGCAGAGATATCTTCAAAGGAGTCAGGTGCCATCGCACGAAGGAGCGAACGCATTCCGCCACCGTCGAGTTGGAATACGCCAAGGGTGTCGCCGCGCGAAAGAAGCTCAAATGTCTTCTGATCTGAAAGTGGTAAATCCTCAAGTACAACATCAATATTTTGATTCTCTTTTATATTCAATAACGTGTCATCTAGAACGGAGAGATTACGTAGGCCAAGGAAGTCCATCTTGAGCAAACCGGTAGCCTCGCACGCACCCATATCGAACTGGGTGATGATTGAGCCATCTGATTCACGTCGATGAATTGGAATAACATCGAGCAAAGGATCACGAGAGAGAATGACACCTGCTGCGTGTACGCCCCACTGACGCTTGAGCCCTTCGAGGCCGCGTGCAAGGTCTACTACTCGCTTGGAATCAACATCACTCTCGTAAAGTTGACGGAACTCCCCTGCTTCACCGTAACGAGAATCTTTAGAATCAAAGACACCGCCAAGAGTAATGTCTTTACCCATAACAGAAGGTGGGAGCGCCTTCGTTAACTTCTCGCCGATAGCGTATGGATATCCAAGTACTCGTGTTGAATCCTTGAGAGCTTGCTTGGATTTAATTGTTCCGTAGGTAATGATTTGGGCAACTCGATCTTCACCATACTTTTCAGTGGCATAACGGATCATCTCTGAACGACGACGTTCATCAAAGTCGAGATCGATATCTGGCATTGAGATACGTTCTGGATTGAGGAATCGCTCAAAGAGCAGACCGTGTTCGATTGGATCTAGACCGGTAATTCCGAGTGCGTATGCAACGAGGGAACCTGCAGCAGAGCCACGGCCAGGACCCACGCGAATCCCAACTTTTCTGGCATGACTTACCAAGTCCGCAACAACGAGGAAGTACCCCGGAAATCCCATCTTTATCATGACATCAAGTTCGTAATTCAATCGTTCACTATGGGCTGGGGTTAATTTATCTCCAAGTTTTTCTGCCAAACCTCTAATGGACTCAGAGCGCAACCATGAGTCTTCACTCTCTCCCTTTGGCACTTCAAATTGCGGCATTAGGTTTTCGCCTTCGCGCAACGTCACGTTACAGCGCTCGGCAATAAGAAGTGTGTTATCGCATGCTTCAGGCGTATCTTTGAATAGCTCACGCATCTGAGCGGCTGTCTTCACGTAGAACTCTGAGTTATCAAACTTAAATCGTTTTGGATCTGCCAATGTAGAACCAGATTGAACGCAAAGTAGAGCAGCATGCGCATCAGCATCTTCATGGTGGGTGTAGTGAAGATCATTAGTGGCAAGGAGCGGCAACTTCAGCTCTTTGCCCAGCTTCATCAAATCTGCTTTAACACGATTTTCGATATCAATATCGTGATCCATCAGCTCAAGAAAGAAGTTGTCTCTCCCAAAAATATCTCGGTAATCACTGGCTGCCCGCATCGCTTCTTTATATTTACCCATACGAAGACGAGTTTGTATCTCACCACCAGGACAACCAGTGGTCGCTATCAAGCCATCTGCATATTTGCTGAGTAACTCGCGATCCATACGGGGCTTGTAGTAATACCCCTCGAGTGAAGCCAGGGAAGAGAGGCGAAACAAGTTAGCAAGGCCTTGATTATTCTCAGCAAGAATTGTCATGTGGGTATAGGCGCCGCCACCGGAAACATCGTCTTCGCCGCCATCGCCCCATTGGATTCGTTTCTTATCATGGCGCGATTCAGGAGCAACATAGGCTTCAATACCGATAATCGGCTTTACACCAGCTTTAGTTGCCTGCTTATAAAAATCAAATGCACCGAAAACATTTCCATGATCTGTCATAGCAATGGCGGACATCTCTTGGCGCGCCACCTCTTTAACGAGTTCGCTTACGCGCGCGGCACCATCGAGCATCGAGTACTCGGTATGCACATGTAGATGTACAAAAGAGTCTTGCGTCGATGCCCGTGAAGCTGATTGATCTTCAGATGACATTAGGGCGTTACCTTATCCCCTAGTCATCGCTTTTCACGGATTTCTCCGGGGGGAATTATGGGAGAACCGCCTCCGAGAGCAATGCGAGTGAAGCCTCAAGGTCAGGTGGATATGGAGCAGAGAGAACGAGTGGTTCACTGCTAATCGGGTGGTTGAAGCGGAGTTCTAGCGCGTGGAGCCAAGGTCGGCGCATTGCCAGCGACTTACCAAGTACAGGATCTGCTCCATAGGTTGTATCACCCACAAGCGGGTGGCCAAGAGCCGAGAAGTGAACGCGAATCTGATGGGTTCGACCGGTTTCCAATTCAACCTTGACCATTGAAACTGAACGGTGGTACTCAATCACTTGGTAATGCGTGATGCTCTCTTTACCATCAGCAACTACTGCAAAGCGATGGTCTTGTGTGGGATGGCGATCGATTGGAGCATCGATTGTCCCCTCGGTGGGATCCATATGTCCTTGTACAAGTGCATGATAAGTTTTTTCAACATCATGATCACGGAACATTTCCTTCAATTTTAAATATGCTCGATCTGTCTTTGCCACAATCATCAAACCAGAGGTTCCGGCATCGAGTCGATGGACGATTCCGGCACGCTCTGCTGGACCGCTGGTAGAAATTGTGTAACCAGCAGCAATCAGCGCACCAATCACGGTAGGACCATTCCAGCCTGGTGCTGGATGGGCCGCACATCCCACTGGCTTATCAACTACAACAATCTCTTCATCGTTGTAGACAATAGAAAGTCCATCGAGCGGGGTTAGCGGAATTGGATCTGCGTTAATCTGTTCAGGCATAAGCACATCAATCATCTGCCCCGCAGTTACTCGCTCTGATTTGGCTAGGGCTTTGTTGTCGCATCGAATATCGCCATCTTCTAACAACTTTACGATAGAGGTGCGAGAGAGGCCCAGTACTCGAGTGAGTGCGCTATCGATTCGCTCGCCAGCTACACCCTCAGGCACAATCAAAGTGCGCTGTTCTCTACTCATTATTTCCTGACTTAGCAGTTGGCGAAATGTTCTTTGTCGTGAGAATGATAGCGATGCCAGCTGCTATAAAAATCGCGGAGTCAGCAATATTAAATATCGGCCAATTTGGAATTTCAATCCAATCAATTACATGGCCGTACAAGAATCCGGGTTCGCGGAAGATGCGATCAGTGAGGTTACCTAGTACGCCACCAAGAACTAAGCCTGCTACGTAGGCCCACCAAGAGTAAGTGATTCTCGAGGCATATCGCGCAATAAAGAGGAGTACTGCAAGAGAAATAGTTGTAAAAACTATGGTGAATCCGGTGGCAAAGCTAAATGCCGCACCAGGATTACGAAAGAGAGTGAACTGAAGAAAATCTCCCAAAACTTTCTTTGGCCCGTCAGAGAAATTTTCTATTGCCCAGTTTTTGGTTAAGAAATCGAGCGCCCAGATTGCACAGGCAAGAGAAAAGAGGCGCTGAACTAAAGAAGTTCGGCGCACTTTAGCGCCGCTCTTCTTTCTGCTTGCAGATCATGCAGAGCGTTGCGCGGGGAAATACTTGAAGTCGCGCTTTGCCGATTGGCGAACCACAGACTTCGCAATTGCCGTAAGTCTTGTTATCAATGCGGCTGAGAGCACGCTCAGTTTGAAGAACCATATCGCGTGCATTGATGACAAGAGACATCTCATGTTCGCGCTCAAAAGTCTTTGTTCCTGAATCTGCTTGATCATCACCAGCGCCATCACCAGCATCGGCAATCAGCTCATCCATCTCCGCCTCAACGGCTGCGAGTTCGGATTGGAGACGGATTAAATCTTTTGCGAGTTCTGCGCGAATTGATTTAAGTTCTGATGCACTCCACGCCGCTTCACCGATCTCTGCTGTTACTGGAGTTGGTGCCGCTTTGAGTGGCTTCAGTGGTGCAACTTTCTTTCCGCTCTTTACTGGACGTGGTGGAGGTGGCATCACCAAACGGCGCTCTTCAACAACTGGAGCTGCTTGTGGCGCTACAACAGTTGCAACTGAAACGGTTTGTGACTTTTCATCAACAGTAAGAGTTGTCTTGCCAACCTTCGATGGAAAAGGGCGACCAGGCGCCTTCTTTACCTCGGTAATTTTCTTTGGTGCAGCAGCCTTCTTTGCAGGTGCCGCCTTCTTAGCGACAGCCTTCTTTGCAGGTGCGGCTTTCTTGGCAACAGCTTTCTTCGCCGGAGCTGCCTTCTTTGCAGGAGCGGCCTTCTTCGCAACAGCCTTCTTTGCTGGAGCGGCCTTCTTTGCTGCAGGCTTCACCTTCTTGAGGAGCTTCTGGGCGATTTTCTTTGCTGGCACGCCGCGCACCTTATGCCTATTACCCGCTCCCTGCCAACTGCGCCACGCATCGAAGGACCGCTAATCGGGTGCGATGGTTTAGACTTCGGGCTAGACCTTCACATAAAGGTGGCTATGAAGAGGCGATCACCTCGGAGCCGGCCGGAAGATACTCCCCTTGGGGAGGGTAGAACCGCATAATGTGAAGTAATGAAAAGTGGCAGAGCCTTCGGGTTCTGCAAGGCGGGTGGTACCGCGAGCCAAAAGCTCGTCCCTCCAGAGAAGTGACTGATAACCAGTCGCACATGGAGTGGGAGCTAAAAATGACCGATTCATCAAAGTTCAATGCACATTTCAATGCAATCGCACCGCAGATCGATCTGCCAGCGATGGAACACTCCATCTTGGATTTTTGGAAGCGCGAGAACATCTTCGAAAAGAGCCTCTCGGCTCGCGCACAAGGTGAGCCATGGACATTCTATGAAGGCCCACCAACAGCTAACGGCATGCCTGGAACACACCACATTGAGGCGCGCGTATTTAAAGATGTATTTCCTCGTTATCAAACGATGAAGGGAAGGTACGTCTCTCGCAAGGCTGGCTGGGATTGCCACGGACTACCGGTTGAAATTGCTGTTGAAAAAGAACTCGGCTTTTCAGGTAAAGGCGATATTGAAAAATTTGGAATTGCTGAATTTAATGACAAATGCAAAACCTCTGTAACTCGACATGTAGATGCATTTACCAAAATGACAGAGCGCATGGGGTTCTGGGTCGATTTTGATCAAGCTTATTGGACGATGGCGCCAGAATATGTGGAGAGCGTTTGGTGGTCTCTCTCAGAAATTTGGAAGAAGGGCTTGCTGGTACAAGATCATCGAGTTGCTCCATACTGCCCTCGATGCGGAACAGGTTTATCGGATCACGAATTAGCTCAAGGGTACGAGACAGTGGTCGACCCATCTGTTTACGTTCGTTTCCCAATCACCAGTGGCGAGCTAGCTGACCTCGGCGCTTCTCTGCTTGTATGGACAACAACTCCTTGGACGTTAGTTTCAAATACTGCGGTAGCAGCCCATCCCGATGTTGATTATGTTGCAGTTCGCGCGACAGTTGATGAAAATTCCGAAGTTCTCGTTGTAGCTGAAGCGCTGCTTGGAGCGGTAGCTGGTGAACATGAGATTCTCAAGCGCTTCAAAGGATCCTCGCTCGAGCGCGTTACATATAAGCGCCCATTCGATTACATTGATATTCCTGATTCACACTTTGTGGTTTTGGCAACCTATGTCACCACAGAAGATGGTTCTGGTTTAGTCCACCAAGCACCTGCCTTTGGTGCAGATGATTTACAGGTATGTCGCTCATATGGCTTGCCAGTCGTAAATCCTGTGGCCGCAGATGGCCACTTCCTGGCCGATGTACCTGTTGTTGGCGGACTCTTCTTTAAAGATGCCGATAAGCCACTTGTGAAAGAGCTGAAGGCAAATGGCGCGCTCTACAAGAATCAACCGTACGAGCACTCATATCCTCACTGCTGGCGCTGCCACACTGCACTTATCTATTACGCGCAACCATCGTGGTACATCAGAACAACATCAATAAAGGATGCACTTCTTCGCGAGAACGAGAAGACCAATTGGTTCCCTGAGACTATTAAGACCGGTCGGTATGGCGATTGGCTAACGAATAATATTGATTGGGCGCTCTCACGTAATCGATATTGGGGCACTCCCCTGCCAATCTGGCGCTGTGAAAACAAACATGAAATTTGTATCTCATCGCTAAAAGAATTAGGTGCACTTGCTGGTCAAGAGCTATCTAATCTCGATCCACACCGTCCATTTGTGGATGACATTACCTTTGGATGTGCTGAGTGCGATCAAGTGATGACTCGCGTACCAGAGGTGATTGATTGTTGGTATGACTCAGGCTCTATGCCTTTCGCGCAGTGGGGCTATCCACATAAAGAAGGATCGGTCGAAAAGTTCAAAGCCGCATACCCTGCCGACTTTATCTGTGAGGCAATCGATCAGACACGTGGCTGGTTCTACACGCTGATGACCATCGGAACTTTGGTCTTCGATCAGAGTTCATACGAAAACGTGCTCTGCCTCGGACATATCCTTGATAAAGATGGTCGAAAGATGAGCAAGCATCTTGGCAATGTTCTGGAACCTATGGCGTTGATGGATCAACACGGTGCAGATGCGGTGCGTTGGTACATGTTGGCCGCAGGCTCACCTTGGGCATCTCGTCGAGTGGGGCACGAAGCAATCTCAGATGTAATTCGCAAGACGCTCCTTACATACTGGAACACGATCTCATTCCACGCCCTCTATGCCAAGGCATCTGACTTCACGCTCGCTCAAAGTCCAGCAATTGAAGAGCGATCAACGATGGATAAGTGGATCCTCAGCGAGCTTAATTCGCTTATAGAAGAAGTGGATAAGGCTTACAGTGAGTTTGATTCTCAACGTGCAGGAAAAGTTCTTGCAACCTTTATTGATGATTTATCAAATTGGTATGTCCGCAGATCTCGTCGACGCTTCTGGGATGGAGATGTCGCAGCTCTCGCCACGCTTCATGAGTGTCTAGAAAAGTTAACTCAACTCTTAGCTCCGATGGTGCCATTTATTGCCGAACAAACTTGGCAAGAATTAATTCGTGTGGCCAATCCATCGGTTGCGATTTCAGTCCATCTGACAGATTTTCCGATGGCCGACACCACTTTAATTAATCCAGACCTCAACAAGCAGGTAGCGATGACCCGACGAGTTGTAGAGCTAGGACGTTCAGCACGCGCAGAGTCCGGAGTCAAGATTCGTCAACCACTACAGCGCGCACTGATATCTGCTTCTGGCTGGTCATCTCTACCAAAAGAAATGAAAGAGCAGATTGCAGATGAGTTAAACGTCGTCAATCTTGCAGATATTGCAGATGCCGATGGGGATCTCGTTGACGTTTCAATTAAGGCAAATTTTAAATCTCTTGGTGCTAAGTACGGTAAGTCCGTACAAGATGTAGCCAAGCTCATTACTGCCGCTGATGCCGTCCTTCTAGTCAAGACTC
>JBFYOW010000036.1:0-10554 GCA_041303595.1 Actinomycetes bacterium | reverse complement strand
TAGGTGAGAGAACTCTGTTACTCGATTTTAATATCGCTAACCCAACACTCTCTCGGTACTTTGATATTCATGGGATAAATCGAAAGATCACACCTTCCACCTTGGGATTCTCTTTAGCTGAAGTCTCTGACCGTTCCACCATTTCTGAGATCACTGAAGAATCTAGTGCCTTTGACGAGGTGGTAATCGATTTAGGTCGAATTCCGACCTCAGAGCATTTGGTTTCAGGGTTAAGAATCCATGAAGTGCTTGCTCGTTGGAGTTTGCAATCTGCATCGACATTTCTTCTCCTCTCCCGAAGCGACTTTGGGTCACTACAGGTACTCTCTCGAATAACTTCTCAGCTAGAACGATCTTCATCTTTCATCAAACCAATAGCGCTCCTCGTCTCAAATCTCACAGTCACAGGGCGGGAGCGGCGAGAGATATTGGAGAGTTCTGCAGCTGTTTACAACGGAGAGGTTCGATTCTTACCGCGGGATCCACGTTTAGTCGAGAGAGCGACTAGAGAGCGCCTTCCAATAGCTCAGATAGCGCCTAAGAGCCCTCTCGCTCGAGAGTTTTCTTCATTGAGCAAGCCAGAGGTTAAGCGGGGGAGATAACCTACTTAAACCCGATATTCTTTCCACATGCGCGTATATCTAGCTTCAACAGCTGATGAACTTCGAGAATTTCTTCAGGAAAGTTCTTTAGATATTCCTGAGGTATATGCCCCGACTCCAATCTACTTCGCAACTCACCCAGAGATGGATGAAGAAGAAATCGAGTTCTCTCTCTCACTGCTCGCTGCTGAAGATGCGCTAGAACTTACCGATGACCAATCTGGCGCTCCACTTGTTATTGCCCTTGAAGTACCAGATCAATTGCTTGGGTCATTCGATGAGATATCGGCAGATCTCAATGGACCATTGATGTGGACGATGGTGGAAGCAATTTTCTTGGTAGGCGAAGAACCAGAAGATCTCACCTGGTTTGCACCGCAAGAGGCTGATTCGATGATCTCGGATTGGCTTACTCGGTAGATAATGGCATCGATAGAAGAATATGTTGAGGGCAGAACACCTGCCTCAGCTGAAGAAATTCTTAAGCTCCGAGAGCTGGTGGCAGATTGGCAGTTGCTCTCAGATCTCTCATTTGCGGATCTAATTCTTTGGGTTCCATTAAGAAAAGATGATTCAAGCTGGCCAACGGGCTATATTGCAGTCGCACATATCCGTCCCACTACTGCAGCGACTGTGTTTTCCAACGATGTCATTGGCGATGAAATTCATTGGGGTGAGCGCTTCTATATCGACCAGGCTTTGTCCCATGCAGAGATAGTGCGTGATACTGAACCCTATCTCGTGGGCGAAGTCATGGTGAAAGAAGAAACCATTCCGGTGACAATGGGGGAGAAGGTAATTGCAGTTATCTCACGCCACCGTAATGCAGAGTTGATGCGTCAGCCATCAAGACTCGAATTAAATTATCGTGAAATTGCACATGAGCTCTATCGCATGGTGGCTGAGGGAAATTTCCCTTACAACAACGCAGGAACGCTTTTTGATCCCACTCCACGCGTAGGAGATGGCTTGGTACGTTTGGATGTAAATGGAACTGTAAGTTATGCAAGTCCTAATGCCCGTTCTGCATTTAGCAGAATGGGTTGGACAAACGAGCTTGAAGGTTACTCATTAGGAGAAATCGCCGAAAAAGTTTCAAGAGAAAAGAACGATGCAAGTGAAGAAGCCCTGGTCACAAGCTTAAGCGGACGTGCGCTTCGTCGTGTTGAGGTTGAGAATCCGGGTGGAGTAATTGACCTAATTGTTTTGCCGATTATTGCAGGACCCAATCGCGTTGGTGCAATTATTTTGATGAACAATGTGACTGAGCTCCGACGTCGCGAAAGACAATTGGTTACTAAGGATGCGACTATCCGAGAAATCCATCACCGTGTGAAGAATAATCTGCAGACTGTCTCCGCTTTACTACGTTTGCAAGCACGTCGTATCGATGACCCAAGTGCAAGCCAAGCCTTGAATGAGGCGGTGCGTCGAATTGCATCAATTGCCCTTGTGCATGAGACGCTCTCCAGCAGCGCAGACTCATCTGTTGCCTTTGACGATGTACTCGACCGGTTGGTGGCGCATGCTCTCGAACTAACTCCCAGAATGAGTGAGCTGAAGATTTCTAGAAATGGAACGGTGGGATTACTCGAGTCTCGAATCGCGACTCCACTTGCTCTGGTGATTACCGAACTTATTTACAATGCGCTCGAGCATGGTCTTGAAAGCGAAGGCAGCAAGTTGGATATCAATGTTGATAGACGAGATAAGAAAGTTTTTGTCACGATTGCAGATGATGGGGTCGGATTGCCGGCGGGATTCACCTTGGCTGAATCTTCAAATCTTGGACTTCAGATCGTGCGCACTCTGACGGAGAATGAACTACGTGGCAGTCTTACGCTAATTTCAGATGATGAAGAGACGCGTGCAGAATTGGAATTTCCTGCATAACATTTCCTGCAAACAGTTATGATCGAAGGATTAAGAGCTAAGTCCGTTATCCATTAAACGGGCACGGTTTCTAGCTGCACGACGCTTGAGAGCACGACGCTCATCTTCGGATAGGCCGCCCCACACACCAGCATCTTGGCCAGATTCAAGGGCCCACGCTAAACATGCATCCTTTACGATGCAGCGATTGCAGACCTTCTTTGCCTCTTCGATTTGAGTGATTGCAGGGCCAGTATTTCCAACCGGGAAGAAGAGTTCAGGATCTTCATCACGGCAGGCAGATTGATGTCTCCAATCCATGGGGAAGCTCCTTTACGGTTAGATCGGCGATTCTCACTGTGCGTGAGTGTGCAATTCTCCATGGTCGAGCGGAGTTAAACAAGGATGTACGGGAAAAACATTGCTCACATTGAGGTGATTTACCTCGCCATTACCTCGCCAAAACCTGGTGACAATTGCCAACGATGTGCCCCCGACAGGATTCGAACCTGTGCTCCTGCCTCCGGAGGGCAGTGCTCTATCCCCTGAGCTACGGGGGCCTGCAGATGTGCGACCCAGGGGATAGATTAACCGACTATGAGCACATCTGAATTTTCGACTGCATTCTTTGCCACAGGTTGTTTCTGGGGCGCCGAAAGGAGATTTTGGAATCTTCCTGGAGTCATCTCGACTCGCGTTGGCTACATGGGTGGAGTGAAGGCTAATCCTTCATACGAGGAAGTTTGCACCGGAAAGACTGGCCATGCTGAAATGGTCGAGGTCAATTTCGATCCAGCAAAAATTTCTTACCAGAGACTCTGCGAAGAGTTTTGGGTGATGCATGATCCAACATCACTTAACCAGCAAGGTGGAGATATTGGCACGCAATATCGAAGTTCAATTTTCTACACAAGCACTGAGCAAGCTCAAGTGGCAAACGTTACGAGAGACCTTTATCAGAGCGCACTGAACGCTGACGGCATTGGCAAAATCGTCACCGAGATTCTTGATGCAGATGGCGTCATTTTCTATCCTGCTGAGGAATACCACCAACGCTATTTAGAGAAAAATCCCAATGGATACGACTGCCATTCAAGTACCGGAGTTGCCTTCCCGCAGCTTTAATTACGAGAGCGCTCGCCAGCAGTACCAAGCCGTCACGCTTCGATAGGGACGGAACTTATCGCCTTTTCCTGCTAATTCGATTGGGGTAATCTCTTCCTTCAGAGAGTAAATTTTCTCCCATCCACGCCTGACGCCGAGATCACCGGTTGGCCAAATATCCAAGCGCCCCAACTGAAACATCATAAACATATCGACGGTCCATGGGCCAATCCCCCATAGACCTGTTAACTGATTAAAAATCTCTTCGTCGCTGTCTATCTCGTGTAACTTATTAATCCTTATTCGCCTAGAGAGTGCTGCATCCGCTAAACCTTGAATCGTTTTGAATTTTGCACCAGAAACTCCGGCAGCTCGAAAATCTTCTTCACTGATTGAAGCAATACGCCCAGGAATTATTCGCCCGCCGACTGACTGCTTTACTCTGTTAAAAATTGTCTCTGCAGCCTTAACTGCTAGTTGTTGTGATATCACCGATTCAACAAGCGCTTCAAAATGAGTAACTGGCTTCGGGTTGCGCCCAATAGTACAAAGGGGGTGAGCAGCAATTACCTTGGCAAATTTCTTATCGGTAGCAGAGATTTCGCCGACAATCTTCTTCATCCGCGCTTCTGTAATCAAAGTATCGCCCACGGGGCAATCATGGAGATTCTCGATGTTAAGTGCAATACTTCCTGCTATGAGCGATTTTTACTTCGTGCCACTTGAGGAATTAAAAACTCATAAGAGTGAGAAGTGGAGAGCTTTTCCGGCTGACATTCTTCCTCTCCCTGTGGCAGAGATGGACTTTCCTGTAGCTGAACCAATTCGACAGACGATCATCGAGATGGTCAATAAATCTGATCTCGGATATCTCGGTTCTATTCCAGAACTGGGTGAAGCATTCTCAGAATTTTCAACTCGTCGTGATGGCTGGACGCCAGACCCACTTCAGGTTCGGGTTGCCGCTGATGTTGGAGTTGGCGTGGTTGAAGTTCTTCGTGTTCTCACTCAACCTGGAGATAAAATAATGATTAATTCTCCGGTCTATCCAAATTTCTGGACTTGGAGCAACGAAACTCATCTTCAGTATGTTGACGTTCCACTCTCATATTCGGATGAAGAGATTGATGGTTTGCATTGGCACCTCGATTGGGAAGGTATTGAAAAGGCTTACAAATCTGGCATTAAAGTTCATTTGATTAGCAATCCCCACAATCCATTGGGCCGCGTCTACACCCGTGCCGAGCTAGAAAGACTCGTAAAACTTGCCCATGTGAATAATGTTGTAATCATAAGCGATGAAATTCATTCACCGTTGACATTTAGAGAATCGAAGTTTGTTCCGATTCTCTCAATCGAAGATGCACGTGCTGTTTCGGTGACAATCACATCATCAAGTAAAGGTTGGAATATTGCAGGCCTTAAATGCGCCATCATCGTGACTCAAGATGCAGCAATGTTCGAACGCCTCAATGCGATAGCACCTGCAACTCACTATCGTGCATCTCTAATCGGGGCTTTTGCCTCTGTGGCTGCCTTCCGAGAGGGTGAGCCTTGGTTAGACAAGTTAATGGTTCAACTCGACCATAACCGGAAATTGGTCGATCGACTGGTGAGAGAGAAACTTCCGCTTGCTAAGAGCCATATCCCGAACTGCTCTTACCTCTCCTGGATTGATTTCAGCGCTTACAATTTGGATACCGAGCCGACCACCTATCTGATTGAGAAGGGTAAAGTCGCCTTCCAGCCAGGAGTTCGATTTGGCGAGCAGTATTCAGACTATGCTCGATTGAACTTCGCGACTTCACCAGAGATTATTGAAGAGGCAATTGATCGCGCTGCACGAGCCCTGCACTAACCCGTTACCCTTAGGGCATGGATGAGATGCACCCTGAGACCTTAGCAATTTCATCTGGGCGCCCTGATGTTGCACCAGGAGCACCCCTCAACGCGGACATCTCGCTTAACTCAACTTTCACCGCAGGTGGCGGCCTTGGTTATGGCCGTTTCGGAAATGCAACATGGCAGGCGCTTGAGTCAACAATTACGGCACTTGAAAATGGTGAATCAACGCTCGCATTCTCATCTGGAATGTCGGCAATATCTGCAGTTTTCTCTCTCCTTCCACACGGCGCACCGATAGTTGCCTCGGACCAGGGATATAGCGGCACGATGGCTTTGCTAAAGAAATATCACGAGCAAGGTCGCCTCGAGGTTCGCTTCGTTGACATTGCAAATACCAAAGATGTCTTTGAGGCTCTCATCGGTGCAGCATTTCTTTGGATCGAGTCACCTACCAATCCTGGCCTAGAAATTGCTGAGATGTCAGTAATTATTGGTGAGGCCAAGAAGCGCAATATGGGCGTAGGAGTTGATAACACCTTTGCGACACCTCTTAATCAACTTCCGCTCCAACTCGGCGCTGACATTTCAATGAACTCTGTAACAAAGTACCTTTCCGGACATAGCGACGTAATTTTGGGATCGCTCACCGTTAAAGACCCAGCCCTTCATAACCGCTTACTTGAGGCGCGCTCACTTCTTGGTGGCGTCCCTGGTCCTTTTGAAGCATGGATGGCACTTCGTGGAATTCGCACCTTCCCGCTTCGCTTTAGAGCAGCTGAGACGAGCGCTCGCGCCCTTGTTGAAAAACTTAAAGCCCATCCAGCCGTAACGAAGGTGCGTTATCCAGGATTTGGCGCAATTATCTCCTTTGAAATTGATGGCGATGTGCAAGAGACGGATCGCATCTGTGCTGCGACTACTTTGATTGCAAATGCCACCAGCCTTGGGGGAGTCGAAAGCACTTGGGAGCGCCGCCGTCGCTGGCCAGCAGAGAGTACAAGCGTTCCAGAAAATCTCATCCGCCTCTCTGTTGGATGTGAGCACCTTGACGACATATGGAGCGATATTTCATCTGCCCTTAAGAGCAGTTAGGGCGATTAAACGAGCGAAGTGCTCCTGAAAGGAGTATTTTTAGAGCATGAAAGCTCTACGCCGCCTCTTTGCCGCAGTCACTGTGACACTTCTTGCATTTAAGGCGGTTGCAACATTCCTGAGTTGGGTCGAGAAGCAAGAGGATTCTGAGTCCGATGCCTGGATCGATGAAGATGAATTTGAGGATGCATAAGTGAGCACAGCGCAGTATCAAGCAGGTGTCTGCAATATTGGTGGCGCTGAAATTAAGCGCAGAAAGCAAGTTGCCAAGATTGGCGCTACCTTCTTTCTCATTACTGCGATTTATTTGATTCTCACTGACGCAAATTCCGCATCCGCTGCCTTCGCTTTGATTCCAGCGATGCTTGCTTCGGTTGGCTTTGTGCAGTCACGAAAGAAGTTTTGTTTCGCTTTCGGGTTAATGGGGACGTTTAATTTTGCTGAAGCGGGCAAAATGTCAAAGGTGGTATCAAAGGAAGAGTTATCGGCGGATCGCCGCATGGCTCTCTCAATTATTGCGCAGTCAATGGGGTTGGCACTCTTTACAACCCTGCTCTTGGCATTCCTACTCGCAATCTAAAGTATTAAACCTTTCCCCCTTACATTCTCACTTCAAAAGTGAGATTCTTGAGATGTGAAAATTAATATTCATACTCGTCATGCAGCACTTGCAAGCGACTTTAAAGAAATCGTAGAAGAGAAACTTCAGTCAATGGAGCGCTTTAGCGTTCAAATTGAAAGAGTTGATGTCGAAGTTACTCACGAGCCAAACCCTCACCAGGGCAAGCACTCACATCGAGTTGTAATTGCATCTCATGGAGCTGGACCGTCGTTAAGAGCTGAAGCGACAGAGTTCAACGATCTCGCCGCCTTTGATGTTGCGATTAAAAGCATCGAGCTTCAGATAAGAAAAATTCACGAACGAGAGAAGGATTACGATCGCAAAACGATTCGTACTATGCCTTTGGCAGATTAGTTAGCGTAATTTAACTTTATTTTTTCCAGGAGATTTTGCCATCCGTTGTGGCTCCACTGGCATTGGTCCTAGATTGCTCTTCGCGCTTTCAAATTCTATTGTTGCTTGTGTAATTGCGCTCTCGCGAGCGAGACGAGCGGCACGCCTCTGGTCTTTGGTTTTGGCCAACCCAATTGAGTTTGCATAATTCGAATTCGCTGCATCGCAAGCAACTTTAAAAATTCTTGTTATCTGCTTCATCGCTGCAAAATAATTCTCTCGGTCAATTCGATATTGCTCGAAAGGGGAGAGAGATGGAGCAGGAGAGGGCACGTTCTCTGCATAGGCAGCGGGAAGTGATGTTGAAAAAGAGAAGAGGGCTACTGATGTGATCGCGATGGTAAGTGCTCTTCTCATGGACCAAGTGTGAACGAAGTTCATGTGAAGTTTCTGTGAAACACGCATCTGAGAGGGTAAGTTTCTAGAGAAATTGCGGAGGTGGTGGCGCGCAGGTGCCACCCGTGGCACAGTTGAGCCATGGCACAACTAGTGATGATCATCGATGATGAAGCCGGAGTACGCGAACTTCTATCAGATGCCCTGAAGTTGGCTGGATTTGAGACCACTACCGCATCCGATGCGATGGTCGCCCAGACTGCGCTACGCACAATTAAGCCCGACCTTTTAATCGTCGATATCAACATGCCGCTCATGGATGGCTTTGAATTCATTGAGCGAATTCGGAGCAATGGAGATAACACTCCAGCACTGATGTTGAGTGCTCGAGGAGATCGCGCAGATATCACCCGCGGACTTACATTGGGTGCCGACGATTATGTGACAAAACCATTTGGTTTAGAGGAGCTAGTTCTTCGCGTGCGCGCAATTCTTCGCCGTGCCAACTTCACAGAAGCCGTGCCAACAGTTCTTGCTTGCGGTCCGATTGCTCTCGATGAGGACTCACACTCGGTCACATTCAATTCAGAGGCAGTTGATCTTTCGCCAACCGAGTTTAGGCTGCTGCACGTGCTTCTCGAGTCTAAGGGTCGAGTCCTTAGTAAGAGCTTCCTACTCAATGAAGTCTGGGGAATCAACTTCGAGACTGAGACAACTGTCGTGGATACCTACATTTCTTATCTTCGAAAGAAGTTACACCGAGATGGATTTGAAGGTATCCGCACCGTTCGAGGCGTCGGTTTCCAGCTCTTGCTTGAGAAGAAGTGAATCTCTCCACCACCGCGCGCTTACGAATCGTCACTTTAGCAATTACGACGGTTCTTACCGCAACTATCGGAACATTTGTATCACAACAGAGTTACAACAGTTCTTTACGGAGCATTGATGGGGCAATCAATTTTACAATTGAAGATGCCGCCGCATCACCAGGAGAAGAATTAAGCGCCGCCCTATTTCATATAGAAGATTACGCCTTGGATCAGGCACTGTTTTTGATTTCACGTGATGGAACTTCAACTCTCGTGAATCAATCGACAATCGCCTTGGTCGATGAGATAACTCTGTCGCAAGTCAGATCTGCGACGACAAAAGTGGGCGCCGGTTTTGGTGCAAGCGAGTATCGCTTTCGGGCACTTCTAATTTCAGGTGGCGATTATCTGGTGGTTGCATCCTCATCGGCCGATGCTCTCGAGACTTATCATTCCAATTTATATTCAGTTGCATTTGTAACAATCCTCATGTCAATAGTTGCCTATCTACTCTTGCTTATTTATACGAAAAGATTGAAGCGACGTGATGACGATGATGCGCTTGCTCGCATGCAAATCTTCTTAGGAGATGCTTCACATGAATTGCGGACCCCACTTACAGTTGTTAAAGGATATGTGGAGATGCTCAGTAAGGGGATGTTGGTTTCAGAGGAAGATCGTTCTAGAGCATTCTCGCGTGTAACTAATGAGATTGCTCGAATGGAGACACTGATTCATGACCTATTGCTGCTGGCAGAACTTGGTGAAAGTGGCAAACGAGAGATAGAGACAATTGATATTTCAGAGATCACTTTGGCTCATTCACAGGACTTCATAACCCTCAATCCTGACCGTAACGTTTCCGTGGCAATAGAACCGGATATGAAGGTAGAGATGGTTCGAGATCACTATTTACGTTTCCTTCAGAATGCACTCAATAACATTTCGCGTCATACCCCAGCCGATGCGCCGGTCCTGATTTCGATAAAGAGTCATGGAAGGTCTGTGGCTATATCTATCGAAGATGGCGGTCCTGGCCTACCGGAGAGCGCGTACAAGGAAAGAGTTCGATCACTTAACCGCTTTGAAAAATCACGCTCTCGCGAGAGCGGTGGATCAGGGTTGGGAATGAGCATCATGGCTGGAGTTATTTCAAAATCTGATGGCGATTTAACGTTGCGCAAAAGTTCTTTAGGTGGGCTCGCAATCGTCGCCAATATTCCTCGCTATCGCGAGTAATATAGGTTGCATGAGCGATGCGACGCTAGATAACGCTCTCCTTGAAATTGAGAGTGCGATAGTTGACTCTCCCAAATTTGTTCGCGCAGTCTTTTCGGGTCGTAGAAGAAATATGGAGACGCCACACGAGCGTTTAGATCTTCGTCCAGTAGAACTCAAAGATGGTCTGTCTATCCAAGTGAGTTACAGCGATGGTCGCCAGATGACATCAAAGAACTTTCCACTAAACCAATTACCATTTAGGGATCTCGCATATTCTGGATATGCCAATTTTCTGGTTGAAGCAGAGGGTGAAACACTCTCGCTTCGAATCTCCAAGAAGGGGGTTCCGCTCTTCTCTCGAAGCAAGAATCAGTTGCAACGAAATCTCAGCCACGATAAATCAAAAAAGCGACTACTTGATCCGAGCGATCCATATTTGCGCGAGGTTGGAATTGCTGATTCGCATGGAGTTATCAAGCCTTCAAAAATGGATAAGTACAAGCAGGTAGAAGAGTTTTTACGATTACTCGTGCCAACACTTAATGATGCCTTAGCTGCTGGACATATAAGTACGCCAACAGATTTCAATCCATTGCAGGTAGTTGATTTAGGTTGCGGTCACGCTTACTTAACATTCGCTGTGCATCAGTATTTAAAG
>JBFYOW010000035.1:0-10565 GCA_041303595.1 Actinomycetes bacterium | reverse complement strand
CAACGACTTCGGCGGTGGGTTCGGTGGCGGTGGCTTTAGCGACATCATGGATGCTTTCTTTGGTGGCGGCGGAAATCGCGGACCACGTCCACGCATGCGCCAAGGACAAGATGCACTCATTCGCATTGAAGTTGATTTACATGAAGCCTGTTTTGGAACCGAACGCGATCTCACGATTGAAAGTGCAATTGTCTGCGAGAAGTGTGAAGGAGAAGGAACTGCAAATAATTCACATCCAGAGACATGCAAAGTCTGTGGTGGGCGCGGTGAGATGCAGTACGTTCAGAAATCATTCTTAGGTCAAGTAATGACATCTCGTCCATGTAGCAGTTGCTCGGGTTATGGATCAGTCATCACCGATCCATGTCGCGAATGCGCAGGCGATGGGCGCGTACGCGCAAAGCAGAGCATCAACATTAAGGTCCCGGCAGGCGTTGAAACCGGTAACAGAATTCAGATGTCAGGCCGTGGTGAAGTTGGAGCAGGCGGCGGACCTGCAGGTGATCTCTACGTTGAAATCGTGGAGAAAGATCATGACTTTTTACTTCGCGATGGCGAGAACTTGCATGTGGCAATCTCTATCCCGTTTGCGGCAGCGACCCTTGGTACAACAGTTGCCGTCGAAACGTTAGATGGCCCTATTGATGTGCAGATTAAGGCTGGCATCCAGAGCGGATCAACGATTTCAGTGAAGGGCAAAGGAATGACTCGCCTTCGTACCACGCATCGTGGCGACCTCATTGTTCATGTTGATATCGAAACCCCTCACAAGCTCAATCGCGAGCAAGAGAAGATTTTGAAAGAGTTTGCAAAAGCTCGCGGCGAGAAAGATGGCGATGTCACCATCAAGCGCCATCAGGATGGTCTCTTCGCTAAATTTAGAGATGCCTTCCATCGCTGATGCTTACACTCTTCTTTGTAGATAACCTGCCTACCACCGTTGGTGCAACATACGAGTTCGATAGCGAAGATGCTTTTCATGCAATCAAAGTTCTGCGTATCGCCGCAGGTGAAATCTTTAACCTCAGCGATGGTGCGGGCGCTTGGTCACGAGTGAGCGTCAATAAAGTCAATAAGAAATCAATGACAGTCACCGTCCTTGATAGTGGTTTTGAAGAAGCTCTTACGGAGCAATTCACAATTGTGCAAGCAATTCCTAAAGGCGATCGCATTAAAGAGTCAATAGAAATGTCTACTGAGGGCGGCGTTGATCGCATCGTGATGTGGAAAGCAGCACGCAGTATTGGTCGAGCCGACGAGAAGATTGAAAAGTTGCAATCAACTGCTCGCGAAGCGTCAAAACAATCACGTCGCTTTCGCATTCCGCAGGTTTCAGGTGTTGCCTCTACTGACCAAGTTGTAGATGAGATTGCAAAGTCTGATCTCGCCTTTGTCTTTCACGAAAGCGCTACTTCATCGATTTCTCAAGCAGTCACAAAAGGCGCCAAGAAGGTACTGATCATCATCGGCCCTGAGGGAGGTCTCACCGATGAGGAAGTTTCGACCTTTGCCGCAGCAGGTGCCAAGGTTGTTCTGATGGGAAGGCCGATTTTGCGCTCAGCCCATGCTGGATTGGCTGCGATGGCTGCGGTCAACACGGCCCTTTCTGTGTGGTGAAAACCCCGCCTACCCGCTAGATTTTCACTCATATGGAGCGACTCTTAGTAACGATTCCACCCGCCATTCCGATGGTCGCACTTTTGGGTGCAGGCGATGCCAATATCCTCGCAATTGAAGCGGCATTTCCATCAGTCAATATCACCGTTCGCGGTAACGAAATCACCCTTCGCGGACCACATATCGATTGCCTCGCACTAGAAAAGCTCTTTGGCGAGATGCTTGTTGTCATTCGCTCGGGCCAATCACTTGATGTCAGCGCGGTTCTACGCAGTATCGCAATGATCGAATCAACTCCATCACAGAGCCCTGGTGAAGTTCTCTCACTCAATATTGTAAGCAATCGTGGCAAGACGATTCGTCCAAAGACTGCAAACCAGAAGTTATATGTAGATGCAATTGAAGAAAATGTCATCACCTTTGGTATTGGCCCGGCGGGTACAGGTAAGACATATCTTGCAATGGCAAAGGCGGTAGCTGCGCTACAGGCAAAACAAGTAAACCGAATTATCTTGTCTCGCCCAGCAGTGGAGGCAGGGGAGAAGCTTGGCTTCTTGCCCGGCACACTTAACGAGAAGATTGATCCTTACCTGCGCCCGCTCTTTGATGCGCTGCACGACATGATTGATGCTGATTCAATTCCACGTTTAATTCAATCTGGAATCATTGAAGTTGCTCCTCTTGCATTTATGCGTGGTCGCACACTTAACGATGCATTTATCATCTTGGATGAAGCACAGAACACAACGCCAGAGCAGATGAAGATGTTCCTTACACGTCTCGGTTTTGGTTCAAAGATGGTCATTACTGGTGACATTACCCAGAACGATCTCCCTAACGGCCAGCGCAGTGGATTGCAGATTATTCGCACAATCCTTGATGGCGTTGCAGATATCTCCTTTATGGAACTTACCGCAGAGGATGTAGTTCGCCATCGCCTCATTGGAGATATCGTTAAAGCCTACGATGCATATGATGCGCAGAAACAAGCGCCAGTTAGTATCAATCGGAAGCCATGACAGTAGAAGTTACTAATCGCTCTGGTGTGAAAGCACCCGAGGGCGAAGTTGAGTCATTGCTTACATTTGGTATCGCCTATATGGAGCTCCATCCTGAGTGCGAGCTCTCAGTCACTTTTGTCGATGATGCTGAGATGGAAGAACTTCATATCAAGTGGATGGATGAACCCGGAACTACCGATGTTCTCTCTTTTCCTATGGATATGCCAGAGGGCAAGGATGACGCGGTAACTCTTGGAGATATCGTCATCGATCCGATCGTTGCTGCAGAGCAGGCAGCGACAGCTGGCCACAGCACAGAGCACGAAATTTTTATCTTGGCATCACATGGTCTGCTCCATATCTTGGGCTATGACCATGCCGATAAAGATGAAGAGAAAGTTATGTTTGAACTGCAAGAAACTATCGTTAAGAAATGGGCGGCACAGAAGTGAATCCGGTTGAACAGATGCTCGGCAAGGCGCTTACCTTTATCTACGAACGTGCGCAGAAGCGTGGCATTGTGGCGAGCGATCTCACTCACTTGGCAGAGAACCACTTCGAACTAGGCGACACACTCGTACGTGAACTCATGGTTCCTCGCACAGATATGGTTTGGGTAGAGCGCGATAAGACGCTTCGCCAAGGGCTATCGCTCGCACTTCGCTCTGGATACTCACGTATTCCGGTTGCTGGAGAAGATCTCGACAACATTATTGGTATCGCCTATGTAAAAGATTTAGCAAAGCGCGCACTCGATCACCATGAGGCTGAGACAACCGAAAAGGTAGAGCAGCACATGCGTCCGCCCGTCTTTGTTCCAGAGAATAAAGAGGCAGGGGACTTGCTTCGCGATATGCAGCGCGACCAGATTCACCTGGCAATCGTGGTTGATGAGTACGGTGGCACAGCTGGCATCATCACTATTGAAGATATTATTGAAGAGATTGTTGGCGAAATTGCTGATGAGTATGACGATGGAATTGAAAGCTTCACCTGGATCTCTGAGGTAAAGGCGCGTGCTAAGGCTGGAATCCATATTGAAGATTTGGCAGAAGAGTTAAAGATTTCAATTGATGAAGCCGATTACGAGGGTATCGACACTATTGGCGGTCTGATGGCGCAACGTCTTGGTCGCGTTCCAATCGCTGGCAGCAGCATCACAATTGACGGATGGACTATTACCTCTGAACGTCCCATTGGACGTCGTCGTAGAATAAGTTCAGTCATGATTGAAAAAGTCCAAGAGGCGGAAACTGAAAGTGAATAACGCAGAAGATCGAAAGCTTGCAATACTCGCCACCAATACTTTAACTCGCAGTGGGGCACGTGAAGCGGCAGCGCTACGCGATTCCACTGGACGAACTTATGTGGCGATAAATGTGCAATCACCCTCGCTTAATCTCGATGCCTTTGAAGCGGTTTTAACTGTTGCACTTGCTTCAGGTATTACTGGCATCGAATCAGTTGTTGCTACCGGTGTGCAGCCAAGCAACGTGAAGGCGATTAAGGATTTCGCGCCAACGGCGACAGTCTTTTATATCGCTGCCGACGGCCAAGAGCACTCGCTTTAACCGTTAAGATAGGCGCATGCGCGTCGTACGATTCTCACCTCTGCCCGATGCAGGCCTAGGCACAGATCCTCTATATGGGATTCTCGAAGAAGATAACACCATTACTGTTATTACCGGCGACCCTATCTATCAAGGAATCCAAAAGACCGCTGCAAAACTTGAACTCACAAAGGTTCGCCTTCTGGCACCGGTAATCCCGCGCAGCAAGATT
Source organism: Actinomycetes bacterium (assembly GCA_041303595.1). Lineage (GTDB taxonomy): Bacteria > Actinomycetota > Actinomycetes > Nanopelagicales > Nanopelagicaceae > Planktophila. The sequence continues at coordinate 6,165 of JBFYOW010000035.1, read as the reverse complement.
GTTGCTATTGGCAAGAACTACGCTGACCATGCAGCTGAAATGGGTGGAGTCGTTCCGGAAGAACCAATCATCTTCATTAAGCCAAATACAACAGTGGCTGGCCCAGGGGACACAATTGTCTGGCCGGCAATGGCGCCTTCTATCGATTACGAAGCTGAATTGGCAATCGTCATCGGAAGAATTTGCAAAGATGTTCCGAAAGAGCGCGTTAACGATGTCATCTTTGGATACACACTCGCCAACGATGTTACTTGCCGCGAACTTCAGAAGAAGGATGGTCAATGGACTCGCGCAAAAGGTTTTGATACCTTCTGCCCACTAGGACCTTGGATTGAAACAGATTTTGTTCCTGGGAATCAGCGCATTACAACAACGCTCAATGGCGAGATCAAGCAAGATGCACATCTGAGCGACATGATCTTTAAAGTGCCTGACATTATTAACTTTGTCTCTAGCGTTATGACCTTACTTCCAGGAGATGTCATTATTACTGGCACTCCCGCCGGCATCGGCCCAATGTCAGAGAAATCAACTGTTGCAGTATCCATTGAAGGCCTCGGCCAACTAACAAATAAGGTGAGTGCACGTCCATGAGTAAAAAGGTAAAAGTACGCTTTGCTCCATCACCAACTGGTGATCTCCATGTTGGAAATATCCGCACAGCGCTCTTTGATTGGGCATTCGCTCGTCACACTGGTGGCACATTCCTCTTCCGTATTGAAGATACTGATACAACTCGCGTGACGCCTGAATACATCCAAGCCGCAATCGATACTTTAAAGTGGCTTGGACTTGATTGGGATGAGGGACCAGAAGTTGGTGGTCCTAATGGTCCATACCTTCAATCACAACGTCTCGATATCTATGCAACCTGGGCGCAGAAGTTTCTTGATCAAGGCGATGCCTATCACTGCTATTGCTCACCTGATGAGCTAGAGGCTGTACGAGAAGCACAACGCGCTGCCAATGTTGCGCCTGGTTATAACGGACATTGTCGCGAGCTCACCGCAGATCAAATCGCTGCATATAAGGCGCAAGGCCGCGAAGCTGTTGTTCGTATGCGCATGCCAGATGGCACCACCACCTTTACCGATGCAATTCGCGGAGAAGTTACCTTTGATCACAAGTTCGTTCCAGACTTCGTCTTGGTACGCGCAGATGGCTCACCTCTCTACACCTTGGCCGTTGCAGTGGACGATGTATTGATGGAGGTCACTCACGTTCTACGCGGAGAAGACCTGCTCTCATCTACTCCACGCCAGATTCGCGTCTATCAAGCGATGGGGGTCAAGGTTGAGGATTACCCAATCTTTGCCCACCTTCCATTTGTGATGGGACAAGACAATGCCAAGTTATCAAAGCGCAATGGCGAGGTATCAATCGCTTGGTATCGCGAGCAGGGCTATCTGCCAGAGGCAATCTGTAATTATCTAGCACTGCTTGGTTGGTCTCCTGGAGATGACCGCGAGAATGTAACTATGCAAGAGTTGACCGAGCTCTTTACTGTCGAGAAAGTTCACTCATCACCAGCGCGTTTTGATATGAAGAAGCTTGAAGCAATTAATGGCGACAAGATTCGCGCGCTTTCTCTAGAAGAGTTCTTAAAGTGGACACTTCCATTCTTGACCAAAGCTGGCATCATCACCGGTACCGATGCAGAGGTAGAGCTTGTAAAGCGTGCTCTACCAATTATTCAAGAGCGCATCGTCAAGTTGGATGAAACTCCTGCTCTTCTAAAATTCCTCTTCGTTAAGGAATTCGCAGTTGATGCTGATGCAGTTTCTAAGATCTCAGATAGCGCTTCTAAGGATGTGCTCAAGCGTTCGCTTAAGGAACTTGAAGGGCTCGCTACCTGGGATCACGCATCAATCGAGGCGGTACTTCGCGCCGCACTGATTGAAGATATGGGGCTTAAGCCTCGCGTTGCATTTACCGCACTTCGCATTGCAACAACTGGTAGCACAATCTCTCCACCGCTCTTTGAGTCGATGGAGCTGTTGGGCCAAAGTGCATGTATTGCGCGTATTTCCGGAGCCATTGCCCTCTAAGGGTGGTGGCAAAAGCACCCTTGTCGGTCGGGTAAACTTTCCCCTCGCACGCCGGTTCGCAAGAACTATCGTGGGGTATGGGGTAATTGGCAGCCCTGCTGATTCTGGTTCAGTAAGTCTAGGTTCGAGTCCTGGTACCCCAGCGCAGTACGAAGTAAAAACTGAATATGGAAAGGGTTGGTTACCTGTAACCGACTAGTCATCTGGCCCCGTCGTCTAGCGGCCCAGGACTCTGGCTTCTCAAGTCAGCTACGAGGGTTCGAATCCCTTCGGGGCTACAAAAGATAAGTGCCATCTCTCAAGTAATTGGGAGGTGGCACTTTCTTCATATTTCATCGTTGATCTTCCACTAAAGTGTTTTTATGCGCATCATCAACTCTGATCAATTGAAGTCTGTACTCGCAAACCTACCGAGTGATCCACGGATCATTGCATCTGGAAATTTTGCTACGCCCAACGCTCTTCTTAAGGTGGCAGATGAGACTTTGCCAGAATTCAGACTTCACATGCTCAATGCGCAACCGGGAATTCCTGATCGCGAAGGTATTACCTATGAGACCGCCTTTGTTGGACACGGAATGCGTCGCCATCCACGATTGAATTACATTCCTTCACGCCTCTCACTATTGCCCGTCGTTATTCGTGATTACGCGCGCCCGGATGCAGTTTTTCTCCATACATCCCAACAGCGACATGACACAGTCTCTCTCGGCACTGAAGTAAATATCTTGCCCGCCGCTATCGAGGCGGCTCATGCACATGGTGGAATTGTGATTGCGCAAGCAAATAAGCAGATGCCATACACCTATGGTGATGCGCAGATTTACGAATCAGAGATTGATTATTTAGTTGAAGTCGATGAACCGCTGATGGTTAAACCAGAGACAAAGTTTTCGGATGAATCTCTGATGATTGGCGATCGAATAGCGTCACTGATCGAAAATAGCTCCACCTTGCAACTTGGAATCGGCGCAATTCCTGATTCGGTTTTAAACTCACTTAAAGAGCGTCGCGGTTTACGTATTTGGAGTGAAATGTTCTCGGACGGGGTCTACAACCTGCACAAACTTGGAGTACTAGATCCGGATATATTAGTAACAGCTTCATTTATCTTTGGCAGCCAAGAGCTTTACGACTGGTTACATCTCAATCGTCGGGTTCAGATGTTGCGTACTGAGAAGACCAACAATCCAACACTGATTGCTCGCCAGGCACGGATGACATCTATCAACGCCGCTCTTCAAATCGATCTCTATGACCAAGCAAATGCATCACATGTTCGTGGCCAGATCTATAGCGGTTTTGGTGGTTCAACTGACTTTATTGTTGGTGCGCTCCATAGCCGAGGTGGCCGTTCATTTATGGCGCTGCCATCGTGGCATCCCAAGGCAAATGTTTCATCGATTGTTCCGCGATTATCCGAGAACGTCACTAGCTTTCAGCATTCATTCGTAGTGACCGAACAAGGAACGGCTGCATGCTTTGGACACACCCAATCCGAGCAAGCGCTAAATCTGATTAATAATGCCGCCCACCCGGATGCAAAAGAAGAACTAGTCCAAGCCGCCTCAGAATTCGGATTGATTTAACTTCTAGCGTTCAGATTTGTGGCGATCAGCCATGTTATCCATCAAGGCAAAGAGCACGCCTGAGATAACGAAGGTCATATGAATGCCGATGCGCCATCCTTCACGCGCTGGATCAAATGGGCCTTCTTGCATAAAGTCTTTAAGAAGTTCGATAACAGAGATAGCTACCAATGAACCAATCAACTTAATCTTGAGACCACTAAAGTCAACATGACCCATCCAATGTGGGCGATCTTCCGCGCCATCAGCGATTGTGATCTTAGAGACGAAGTTCTCGTAACCCGCGAACAAGATGATAATGATCAAGTTAGCAAGTAGAACTGTGTCGAGCAGTTCGAGAATCTCGAGGGTAACTTCTGCGGATGTCGATGAGGTTATGTGGGTCATCATGTGCCAGAAGGCATCAAAGAATCGATAGAGCAGGGGAATCAAAGTGACGAGCAGCCCCAGATAGAGCGGTGCCAAGAACCATCGTCCAGCAAAAATAATTCTTTCGATAAAGGTCTCGAGTTTTTCCATGTTACCGATTCTAAAGGTAGCGTTCTCTTATGAACCGTATTAACGCCTTCAATCGCCGTATAGCCGAGAAAATAACCTCTGTTGTCTCAACAATGTGGGCTGCATACCTCTTTGCGGCAATCGCCCTTATCTCCCTTCCTTCAGCGATTAGCTCTGGTGATACTTTGACTATCGTCGATTGGGTGGCACAGACCTTCCTCCAGCTCGTCCTTCTCTCGATCATCATGGTCGGCCAACAGCGGTCATCTGAAAAAGTCAGTACCGAAATCGATGAGACTCATGCCGCAGCCTTAGCCGAATTTGAGTATGCCAAAGAGGCGCGCGCCATCGCCCAGCAGGAGTTAACGGAGATTAAGAAAATGTCGAAAGAAATCCACTCCATTCTGAAAAATAGCGAGAGCAAGTAGGCCCTTTCCAGCAAAATCGGAGGCGCTCAAGCATCCGCTAGATTACGCGGGTGAGAATCCGCAGCCTCTTCGCCATCTTGGCGCTTCTCTCGGCTGCTTGGGTGAGTGCGCCAGCTATTGCCGCCGAGCCATTTATTGTTGGCGGGGACCGACCAGTAAGAGTTCAACTACCTAAAGACACTTCACAGCCATCGCCACTCTTGATCATGCTCCACAGCGCTTCTTCGAGTGGAGCAAAGCAGGAGAAGCGGTTGAAGCTCGCACCGGTAGCGAAGAAATTAGGGATGATCTATATCGCTCCAGATGGAACGGTTGGAGTTGATGGTCGCCGTGTTTGGAATGCAGCCAAAGCATGCTGCCAGAAGCCCGGAACTGAGGTCGATGATTTAACCTACCTCGACTCTCTGATTGAAGAAATTGATGAGAGCTATCCTGTCGATAGAAATCGGATTTACTTTGTAGGCCATAGCAACGGTGCCTTTATGTCACTTGCCTATGCCTGTACAACTGGAAAAGTTGCCGCAGTTGTATCAGCAGCAGGTGCGATGGATCTCGACTCAGAATGTTTTGGGCCACACCCCTTTGCATTTCTGCACATACATGGAGTTGAAGATGCCACCATTAAAATTAATGGGGGAGTTCTCAATGGCCATAGCTACACAAGCGCTACAGAGACCCTGAATCGAGTTTCTGAGGTTAATTTATGCGTTGCTCCTACATTCTCACAGGCCACATTTAAAAAGAAAGACTTTGAACCAACTATTCCTGGGCTAGAAACTAGAGTTCATGAAATCTCAAATTGTGCAGCACCTATTGTTTATTGGCGAGTGGCCCGTGGTGCGCATAGCCTCAATCTTCCTGCCAATTATGCAGATCAGATTCTGACCTTTCTCTCTCAAAACGTTCGCGGACTCGAGTAGGATTTTCTTGTGAAGAACTTTATTGATATCAATGCCGCAACCTTGAGCAAGGCATTTATCATTGATGGGGTCGCCACCAGACTTCAATTCTGGTACTTCGTTCTCTTCACATGGGTTGTTGATCTCGGAGCTAGCATCGTAGACATCTTCATCCCGGGCGACTTCATCGCCGACATCCTCTCCATCTTGCTCTTTGTCCCATCTGTGACAGTAGCAATCCGCCGTATGCATGATGTCAATCGCGCTGGCTGGTGGATATTGGTGCCCTTTGCAAACTTGTATTTCCTGGTCATTCCAAGCAGAGAGAGCCGCTGGAGCAACCGATAGACTGGGCACCATGTTCAAGCGTTCTCGGATCGGCCGTCTGCGCCGTTCGGCCCTGCTTACAACTCTTGCTCTCATCGCAACTTCGACTCCAGTTCTTATACCCTCAGCGCACGCCGGCGATGTCACCACCGGCCTTGTCGCTTACTGGAACTTTGAGAATGGTTCGACTATTGGAACTCCCTTCATTGGCTCTTTGAACTTATCGACCGTGGGCGCTCCCGCCTACACGGCCACCGGTGGTAATGCATCGAGTCGCGGGTTATCACTCAACGGCTCTTCGTACTTAACATCTACCACTTATCCTTCATCACTCAATGGCAACAATCCATACACAATCGCCGCCTGGTTCAAGACA
>JBFYOW010000034.1:0-10782 GCA_041303595.1 Actinomycetes bacterium | reverse complement strand
CTGTATTCCTCACCCACGGTGCCATCTTCATCTCACTGAAGACAGATGGAGCTATCCGCGAGCGAGCTCGAGTTCTTGCACTCAAGATTGGACTCGTAGCGGCAGTTGCCGCAGTAGCCTTCCTCGCTTGGACAAACTTCATGTTGCCTGAGTTCAATGGCCTGGTCTTTGGACTTTCCTTGACCGTAGCCGCTCTCTGGTTGGCAGGACTCTTTGCAGTTCTGAAAATTCGTGAAGGTTGGGCATTCATTTTCTCTGCCGGAACGATTGCATCCTTTGTTTCGACTCTCTTCTATGCCTTGTACCCACGAGTGATGCCAAGTTCATTGGGGTCTCAATTTGATCTCACAATCACTAATGCATCTGCAACCGAGAACACCTTGACTGTAATGTCTTGGGTTGCTGTTGTGATGACACCACTGGTCTTGGTATATCAAGGCTGGACCTATTGGGTCTTCAGAAAGCGTGTTAGCGCGTCACAAATCTCAAACCCAGAGATGGGAGTGCTGGATACTGTCCATCACCACTAAGGACAGCGGAACGCATATATTTCACTAATGAAATCTAAGGACTTACGGCTACTGCTCTCTATGGGCAGTAGCCGTAAACTTTTCTTTGGAGCCATGTTGGGCGCAGTTGTTAGCACTGCGATTGTTATCGGAAATGCATTCTTGATTGGTGCAGTAATTGTCGGATTGATATATCAGCACCCCAGCCTCATACAACACATCCTTTCACTATCTGCTCTCTGGCTCTTCAGAGCTCTCTTTACTTCTCAATTTGAACGTTGGTCATCACAACAGGCCACTTCGCTTAAGAGCGAATTGCGCATATCTGTTCTTGAGAACCAGAGTGCAATTGAATCAACGCCGGCAACGCATTTGACGACCCTTCTGATAAAGGGCGCTAATTCGCTCGACATTTACTTGGCACGTTTCTTGCCGCAGATGTTCGGTGCAGTGATTACTCCGATCGCGGTAATCTTCGCAATCGGAGCGTTGGATCTTTTATCAGCACTAGTAGCGCTCTTTACGTTACCGATTATCCCGCTCTTTGGGGCACTTATTGGTCGCTATACCAACAATGCGGTAACCGCTAAGTGGCAATCACTTGGCACGCTATCTAAGTATTTTGAAGACTCACTCAGAGGGATATTTACATTAGCGATTTTCGGTCGACATAAGAGCCAATCGCTACGCATTGAAGAGATGGGGGATAAGTACACCCGGGAGACTATGAAGGTCCTTCGAGTCTCATTCTTATCAGCCCTAGTTTTAGAACTCGCCGCAACTATCTCGGTAGCACTTATTGCAGTTGAAATTGGACTTCGACTCGTCGGTAGCTCCATGGAGTTTTTCCCCGCATTGGTAGTTCTAGTTCTCGCTCCAGAGGTGTACTTCCCGCTGCGAAACGCAGCTTCTCTTTTCCATGCATCTGCTGACGGCGGAGCTGCGCTCTCCGAGCTCACCTCTGTGAAAAATGAGCAGCAACTTCCTTCCGGGAGCCAGGAACTGAATCGAATCTCCAATCTTACATGGGACTCGTGGAGTTCACCTTTTAGTCGAGGAAAACTATCTTCAGCACACTTGAATCCTGGGGATGTCATAGTTCTTCGCGGTGGATCGGGCTTAGGTAAGACAACTTTCCTTCATTCAATTTTGAGATTTAATTCAAGCGCAACAATTCACATCAACGGCACACCAATAGAGAGTTTCACGCGAGAGAGTTTGCATAAAGCGATTGGGTGGGCGCCGCAGAATCCATCACTGATTGCGGGGTCTATTCGCCAGCTTTTCACGTTGGTGGATCCGCTCTTAACCGATAATGACCTTTTTTTACTTCTCAATCAGGCGGGTTTGCATCAGTCCGACCTTCCGTATGGGCTAGAAACTTTGGTGGGCGGCATCGGTGAGAAGAGTGGCCAAATCTCTGGCGGACAGATGCGTCGCATCTCAATTGCTCGTGCGCTTGCAGTGAAACCTTCATTGCTTATCGTGGACGAACCGACCGCTGATTTGGATTCTGCATCTGCTCAAGAAATTCTGATGTTGCTTGCAAATGTTGCTCGTAGCGGAGTGATTGTGATCGCCGTTCTGCATGCGCCAGACCAGACTATTGAAGGTGCACGAGAGGTGGTGATGGTCGAGCAATGAAACTCTCACCCAGAAAATCTTTTATTGCAGCAGTAGCTTTGGGCACTTTCGCGCTTGTCGGCGGTACCGGATTAACAGTGTCAAGCGCCTGGTTGATCACGATGGCAGCGCAGCACCCACCTGTCTTAGTTCTTATTGTTTCGATAGTTATGGTTCGCTTTTTCGGAATCTTCCGCTCTGTGGCACGGTACGGTGAACGAGTAATCAGCCATGAAGCGATATTCGCAAAACTCACCGCTCTCAGAGTTCAGCTCTTTACGGCATTTTCTTCTCGGCTACGTGATGACGGGTCGACGATTGCCGCTAAGAGCAAGGCCGCCATCGATGACGTTGAGCGCGCACAGGAGTACCACCTTCGAATTACCTTACCTGGGCTCTATGCAACTTTCTCTGGATCTGTGACGATTTTGATTGCTGCTTGGATTGGGCAGACTCTGCTCTTCTGGGTCGGATTGATTTCATTGCTCTTCGCAGTAGTTATTCCTCTCATGGTGCGCAGAATTCTTGACCCGCTCGCCATCGAAATTGAAAATCTAGAAAATGTGTTGGCTGAGGAGATTGGTAGTGCCTCTCATGCCCAACGTGAGGCTGAAGTTTTCGGTTACCTTGAGGCGTATCAACGTCAACTCAAGAAATCAGTAAGCGAACTTCAATCTCTCGAGTCCAAATTTCATTTTCATTCATCGCTTCTTCAAGCACTCATCACCATAGCAATCGGCATTGGCCTGGTTGCGGTTTCGCTCTCAGCGCGAAACGATTCCTCATTGCTGCCTATTCACATATCCATGTCGGTCTTCTTAATCCTGATTGGCTTTGAAGGCTTCACGACTTGGTTCCCAAATCTCTTTATCGCTGGCAAGAATCGTCGCGCATCGAAAACGGTCGAAGAGCTATCGCAATCTTCACTCACGCACACGGTTGGCAATATGCATCCAAGCGGATGTGTCATCCGTGCCGAACAAATACAGGCGTATTGGAATGAACCATCTCTCTCACCAATTTCATTCGAGGTTCACGAAGGTGAGACCTTGCTTATTACTGGACCAAGTGGAGTTGGTAAATCAACCCTTGCAGCAGCGATGCTTGGATTTGCTCACTATCGGGGTTCGCTCTCAATCGGGGGAGTTCAGATTCGCCAGATAGAGGACCTCAGTCACTACATCTCGGCCTCTCTTCAAAATAGTTATATTTTCAACACGACTTTGCGCGAGAACCTCAAGATTGCAGATGAAATAGTTGACGACAATAAGTTGCACCAAGTACTAAGCGCTCTTGAATTGGATGAAATTTCACTCGATGAACTCTTGGGTGAATTCGGGCGCCCTTTATCTGGGGGAGAGGCGAAGCGATTAGCGGTGGCACGGGCACTTCTTTCACGGGCTCCACTCGTTCTTTTGGATGAGCCGCTCGAGCACCTTGATCACGAGCGAGCTGAGCGCATAGAGCGTGCGATTCACCGCTTGGCAGCTGGACGAACCTTGATTGTTATCACTCACGCACCATGGCTTCAATACTCCCGAAAGTTGGCGCTCGGGAGAGAATAGCCCCATGGCCACCTTCGACTCCAAGCTCAGTGGGGTCATTGGCGATAAAACAGCTAAGGTCTTTAAGGACCTCTTCGGCTACACCACAGTCGGTGATTTGCTCCATCACTTTCCGCGCAGATATTTAGTGCGCGGTGAGCTTTCAGATATCAAGGAACTTCGCGAAGGTGATGAGGCAACAATCCTGGCGGAGGTATACAGCGTTCAGTCTCGCAGATTCCAAGCACGCAAGGGAACGATGTTGGAAGTTGTTGTCACCGATGGAACCGCCAAGCTCTCGCTGACATTCTTTAATCAAGCATGGCGCGAGAAAGATCTCAAGGTCGGCAGCACGGGACTATTCGCCGGCAAGGTTGGAGCATTTAAAGATAAGAAGCAACTGACTCATCCTGATTACGAGATGATTCCAGATGGAAATGATGTCAATAGCGCGGTCGAAGGCTTTGCTAATCAATTTATTCCACTCTATCCATCAAGTGCAAAGTTACCTTCTTGGAAGATTGCGCAGTCAATTGATTTAGCACTTTCAGCGCTCGATGATGTTGCAGACCCAATTCCAGAAGCGCTCCTAGAAAAATACAACTATCCAACGATTCGCCAGGCGCTGGAACAAATCCACCACCCCAATGATTTAGATGCCACTGAAATTGCTCGTGAACGTCTTACCTTTGATGAGGCGCTCTTGCTCCAACTCCTCCTGCTCAAGCGAAAAGCTGAGCTCCGAAAACTCGATGCAGTCGCACGCCCTCACAAAGTAGGTGGATTACTTGATGCTTTTGATGCTCGATTACCTTTTCAACTAACAGCAGGTCAGCAGAGCGTTGCCCAAGAAATTGCTACCGATCTAGCTGCACGCCATCCGATGCATCGACTTTTGCAGGGCGAGGTAGGTTCAGGAAAGACAGTAATTGCGTTACGTGCTGCGCTGACTGTTATTGATAACGGAGGACAGGTTGCCCTTCTTGCTCCCACTGAAGTACTTGCGGCTCAGCATGTGCGCACATTCAATAAGTTACTGGGTGATTTGGCGCAAGGAGGAACACTCGGTAGTTCTGATTTAGCAACGAGCGTGCAACTTCTCACTGGTTCACAGAGCGCCGCAACTCGAAGAGAAGCCCATGCTCTCATTAAGAGCGGCGGTGCGGGTTTAGTTGTAGGAACGCATGCTCTGTTAAGTGAGAGTGTTGAATTCAACGAGCTAGCTCTGGTCATAGTTGATGAGCAACACCGTTTTGGCGTGGAACAGCGAGATGCGCTAAAGGCAAAGGCGAGCATTACCCCACATTTATTGGTAATGACAGCGACACCAATTCCAAGAACTGTGGCAATGACCGTCTTCGGAGATCTCGATGTATCAACGTTGCGCGAGCTGCCACTTGGTCGTCAGGTCATCACAACTCACTTAGTACCTGTAGAAGAGAAGCCACATTTTCTTGAACGCACCTGGCAACGAGTTCGAGAAGAAGTTAGCCAAGGCCACCAGGTGTATATCGTCGCTCCTCGCATTAGCGCTGGGATATCCGAAGATGCAGATTTTGAATTTCTGGAAGGCGAAAGTTCCGCGCTCAGCGCAGTAGAAGAATTAGGGCCGGAACTTCAAAGTGGAGCGCTCGATGGCTTGCGAATAGCTCCGCTTCACGGTCGACAGAGCGCGGAAGTCAAAGATGAAACGATGAAAGCTTTTGCCGCTGGCGAGATAGATGTACTCATCTCAACGACCGTTATTGAAGTTGGCGTAGATGTTCCCAACGCAACGCTGATGGTGATCATGGATGCTGATCGATTTGGAGTTTCACAATTGCACCAGCTCCGAGGTCGCGTAGGTCGTGGAACATCGCCTGGGCTATGTCTTCTTGTTACAAAGTCGCAATCAGATTCGCCTGCTCGCTCGCGACTAGATGCCGTTGCTTCCACCACCGATGGATTTGAACTCTCTCGCATAGATCTTGAGCAACGACGTGAGGGCGATGTTTTGGGCACCAGCCAATCTGGTTCGCGCTCTCACTTGCGTCTTCTGCGGGTATTGCGTGACGAGGCTTTAATTGAAGTTGCACGCTCTGAGGCGCAAGCGTTACTGGAAAGCGGAATGCTTCATGGATCCTTACTGGAGAGCGCCCTAGCAAAATTAGAGTTAGATACTGCTACTGAGTTCATAGATAAAAGTTAAATAGACATGGTTAAGGGAGGATTACGAAAGTGAGAATTATTGCTGGGGCTGCAAAAGGTCGCCCCATTTCAGCAGTTGCCTCCGCCACCCGGCCCACCTCTGATCGGGCGCGTGAAGCGCTCTTCTCAACCCTGGCATCTGAGTTCGGCGACTTTGAAGGACTTCGCGTTCTTGATCTCTATGCTGGTACTGGCGCAATAGCGTTAGAAGCGCTCTCGCGTGGCGCCGCAATTGTGCATGCAGTGGAAAAGGATGAAGCTGCTGCAAAGGCAATTGCCACAAATTACGACAGCATTAAGAGTGCACAGTTCAATGGCACTTTCCATCTTTACTCTATGGGCGCGCACCGTTTCTTGGGTGAGAAAGCACAATATAAATATCATTTTATTTATATCGATCCTCCTTACGATGTGGACGATATTGATGTTGTCGAAACTCTTATTCAGTTGCGCGAGAATGGGTTTCTCGATCCAGATGCTCTAATTGCAATCGAAAGAAATAGTCGCACTAAAGAAATTTCCTGGCCATATGGGTATGAAGAGATTCGAGTGAAGAATTATGGACAAGCGACCATTTTCTACGGAATTCCGCTCGCCGATACGCCTGAAAATGGATAACTTGCCCGCCTCTTGCTAGCGTTCTCCACATGAAGCGCGCCGTATGCCCAGGATCCTTTGATCCCATCACCTATGGGCATCTCGACATCATCGAGCGCGCCAGCAAGCAGTTCGATGAGGTAATTGTCGCCGTCTTCGCTAACCGCAAGAAGGAAGGCCTTTTCTCAGTTGAAGAGCGGCTCGAACTCATTAACGCCAATATTTCTCGATACGGAAATGTAAAAGTTGATTCAGGTTCAGGACTTTTGGTTGACTACTGCAAGGTTAAAGATGTTGATGTAATCGTCAAAGGCCTTCGCGCAGTGACTGACTTCGACTATGAACTTCAGATGGCTCAAGTACATACCCAGGCATCAGGAGTTGAGACTATGTTTATGGCAACCTCTCCAACGCACTCATTCTTATCGTCTTCAATCGTAAAAGAACTCGCCTATTACGGCGGGGATGTATCTTCGATGGTTCCAGCTAATGTCAATGCAGCGCTGCAAGCTCGTGCTGCTTCCCGAGCAGGTAAGTAAGAGGACGGTGTAGTTATGTCAATGGATTCAATTGAGAAGCTCAATACCGCAATCACAATGGTTGAGGAAGCACGAAGCGTTCCCTTGTCAGCTTCATGCGTTGTGCATCGTGGCGAGATGCTCGAAATCTTGGAAGGCGCGCGCGAGTTCCTCCCTTCAGACCTGCATACTGCAGAACAAATCATTGTTGATCGCGATCGCATTATTGAAGAAGGGCGCACCAGTGCGGAGTCAATGATTGCAACCGCTCGCGAAGATGTTGCCCGCATGGTCGAACAAACTGCAATTGTTCAATCAGCTCGCGATGAAGCACAACGCATACTTGATGACGCTCGCGATATCGCGGCGCAAGAGCGAGAAGAGGTTGAGGCTTATATTGATGGCCGCTTAGCAACCCTTGAAGTAATCCTTAATAAAACGATGGAGGCAGTTGCACGTGGTCGCGAGCGCCTAGAAGGTGCAAACGATAAAGATGTCCTCTCACAGCTCAACTCTGATAATTAAAGATAATGGCTTCCAAGAAACCTGCTAATCAGGGAGCATTCCTGCTCAATACTCACGAACTTCCTCGCCGTGCAGGGGAGATGAAGGAGTATCAACTCGATATCGATGCTCCCTTCCGTGTCGGCGTGCCATTAATTGGCATCCCTGAAGGTGACCTCATTGAAATTGATGTGCGCTGTGAATCCGTGACTGAAGGGATATTGGTAACGGCAGATATCTTCGGGGTGGCTATCGGAGAGTGCATTCGCTGCCTTGATCCGGTCGAACTCAATGTAGATCGGAAGATTCAAGAGCTCTACAGATATGAGCCGACCGATGACAAGGGCAAGAAGTCAAAACGTCATGAGGAAGACCTTGTTGACCTCGAAGAGGAAGAAGTTCTCTATGTAGAGGGGGAGCAGGTAAATCTTGAGCTCCCAATCCTTGATGCAATCGTCCTATCTCTGCCCGTCAATCCTCTCTGTGATGAGGATTGCCTTGGCCTCTGCCCGGACTGTGGCGAAAAGTGGGAGAACCTGCCCGAAGATCATCAGCATGAGGTCATTGATGCCCGCTGGGCCGGCCTTACGGGCTTGGCGGTGGCACCCCGAGATGATGTGAACTAGGGCCGATGAGAACTAGAGCCGATTTGGGCTCTGGCGAGAATTAGGCGATACTTACGCCCATATCCGCCTGACCCGCAAGGTCTGGCAGTCGAGTTAAAGGACGGTTACCGTGCCAGTACCAAAGCGAAAGATGTCTCGTTCGAAGACACGTTCACGTCGTGCGATGTGGAAGACAACAGCGGCATCACTTTCAAATTGCCCACAGTGCCAGCAGCCTAAGCTCAACCACGTAGCTTGCCCTACATGTGGAACATACAACCGCCGTCAGGTTCTTGACGTCTAATTTGTATTCAGATCTACTCGAAATCCTTGGCGTTGATATCGATGCCGAACTTCTCGAGTTAGCTTTTACCCATCGCTCATTCGCCTACGAGGCCGGCTTAACTGCCACGAATGAGCGATTGGAATTTCTCGGGGATTCCGTATTAGGAATGATTGTTACCGAGGAGCTTTACCGAAAATATCCTGATTTAGATGAGAGTCGCCTCTCTCCACTTCGCTCTGGAATCGTCAATATGCGCGCGCTCGCAGATATTGCTCGAACTCTCGATCTAGGTAAGTACATCCGCCTTGGAAAAGGTGAAGAGGTAACTAACGGTCGCGATAAGAACTCACTTCTTGCAGATGCATTTGAGGCGTTGATTGGCGCGCTTTACATTTCAGCCGGATTCGAAAAAACCGCTGATTGTCTCTTGCGATTAGTTGCTCCAACTCTTACCAACGCCATGGCAATGGGTGCAGGACTTGATGGCAAGACCGCTCTTCAGGAACTTGTTGCATCTCTTGGTAAATCAACCCTCGAATATCAAGTTACTGAGAGCGGACCAGATCACGACAAAAGTTTTGAAGCAGTGGCAATTGTCGGGGGAGAAGCAATTGCAACTGGCCTCGGAAAGAGCAAGCGCGAAGCGGAGCAAGCAGCGGCGCGCAGCGCATTTAATATTCTCAAACCCTCAAGTTGAACTTGAAGTAAGTCGCGTTTATCTGTAAACCCATCGGCAAGGTAGGTTATCGCCGTGTATTTGAAGAGTCTGACCCTTAAGGGATTTAAATCCTTTGCATCTGCGACGACCCTTCGACTCGAGCCAGGAATCACCTGCGTAGTCGGACCTAACGGCTCTGGAAAATCAAACGTTGTCGATGCCCTTACCTGGGTAATGGGTGAGCAAGGTGCAAAGTCACTTCGCGGCGGAAAAATGGAAGATGTTATCTTCGCCGGAACTTCAGGACGTGCTCCTTTAGGGCGTGCAGAAGTTGCAGTCACAATCGACAATAGCGATGGCGCTCTCAATATTGATTACACCGAAGTAACAATCTCACGCATTCTTTTTCGTAACGGACAATCTGAATATCAGATCAACGGCGAAGCATCGCGCTTGCTCGATATTCAAGAGCTCCTCTCTGACTCTGGCATCGGTCGCGAAATGCATGTCATTGTCGGTCAAGGTCAACTAGATGCAATTTTGATGGCGACGCCAGAAGAGCGCCGTGCATATATTGAAGAGGCGGCAGGTGTACTCAAGCACCGAAAGCGTAAAGAGAAGGCGCTTCGCAAACTTGATTCGATGCAGGCCAACCTTGCCCGCGTTAATGATCTAACCGTCGAACTTCGTCGCCAGCTTCGTCCGCTAGGTAAGCAGGCAGAGGTTGCTAAGAAGGCGGCAACAATTCAGGCAGATGTGCGCGATGCGCGTCTTCGTTTATTGGCCGATGACTACATTGCTTTCTCAAAGACACTTGATGCTGAAGTTGCGGATGAGAACGCATTACGCGAACGCCGTGCAGATGTCGATGCTGCGCTAGATAAAGCACGAAAGCGCGAAGAAGAGCTTGATGCTCAATCTGCATTTGAAACACCACTTCTTATCTCTGCTCAAGAAACTTTCTATGCTCTCACTGGACTTCGCGAGAAGTTCCGTGGAACTCAGTCACTTGCACAAGAACGCTCACGATTCTTGGCCGAAGAGGCGGAAGAGGCTCGCTCTGCTGGACGCGATCCAGAAGCGCTCGAAGCTGAAGCTGAGGCGCTGCTGCAAGAAGAGGCAAATCTTCGCAACGAGACTGTTGAGGCTCAAAATTCTTTGCAAGAAGCTACTGCAAAATTAGCTGAACTTGAAGCATCTTTAAAGGCAGAGGAAGACACTATCGATGCCGCTCTTCGCGCGATTGCGGATCAACGTGAAGGTACAGCGCGCCAAGAGGGCCACATCAAATCCCTGGCGGCACGACTAGAAGCAAATGCAGAAGAGATCGCTCGTCTCACAACCGCACGTAGCGAGGCGCAATCACGTGTTGATCAAGCAAAGGCTGCGTATAGTCAATTTGAGATGGAGATTGCTGGCGCAGATGCCGGTGAACTCGGACTTGATTCACAATTTGAAGTTGCAAAGTCTGCGTTAGATAGCGCAAAGAAGAAGCATCATGATTTGGTTGAGCAAGAACGAGCGTCTGACCGCGATCGAAATTCAGTAGAGTCAAAGCTTGAGGCAATGAAAATCACCTCGCAATCACGAGATGGTGCAGCAGCCTTGGTCCGTGACTCACGTGGAGTGAATCTCCTCGGAAGCGTTGCTTCGTTAATCCAAATAGATAGTGGTTGGGAATCAGCGACAGCAGCAGCGCTTGGCACCTTGGCTGATGCTCTTGTTGTCCGCGATCTCAGTGCTGCAGTTAC
>JBFYOW010000033.1:0-11652 GCA_041303595.1 Actinomycetes bacterium | reverse complement strand
GGCGACGGTCATTGATAGCAAAGCGGTCACACCGATTTCCTGGCAAGTGCGTAATGGAGTGTGGGCGGGCGGTCTTACCTGTCTGGCACCAGTAACGTCTCAGTGGTTTGTCGGCGCCACCGCTGACGTCACTTCAAAAGGAACTCTCTCAATCGTCAATAGTGGACTTGGTCGAGCACTAGTGGGAGTCACTCTTTTCACAGAGACGGGGATCCAGAGCGAGAAAATCTTTGCTGTGAAGGCGAACTCATTGATGACGATGCAACTATCGACCTTAGCTCCTGGCGCAAAATCAATTGCAATCCATGTAAAGCCTCAGACTGGGCGAGTAAATGCATTTGTCACAGATGAACGTGGGCGTGGATTACAAGCACTCGGTGGAGACACTGTTAACTCAATAGAGGCACCAGCAAAGTCACTTGTAATTCCTGCAATTCCACAGCAAACCGGAAGAAATAGCGCACTCCCGCACACGCTTCGTATTCTCTTTCCCGGTGAAGTTGGGGCAACAATCAATGTAGAGATTGCCTCTACAGATGGCACATTCTCTCCTACTGGAATCGATGGAAAGTTGATTCCGGGCGGAAAGGTCGTTGATATTCCCCTTAATGTAGTTATGAAATCCGGGAAATTCGCGCTTCGCCTTAGCGCTGAAAGACCATTTGTGGCATCTGTCTTTACTAAGACCATAGCTCTCGGCAAGAGAGATTTTTTGTGGAGCACAGCAGCGCCTGAGCTCATCGATAGCATTTACTCCATTACTGGATTGGCACCATTGCTTGTTTTCAATGGCGAAGAGATTGCGGTAGACCTAGAACTAACCTCTATCAAAGGCAAGAAGCAGAAGGTTTCAGTTCGTGGAGATGAAATTGCCACATATCAGATTCCAGATCGGGTGCGATCATTTGAAATCACCAAGAGCTCAAGAGAGACTTATGGCGCGGCGCTGATTACTTCAAAGAGCGGTTTTGGCTACGCTCCACTTCTTCCAGGTAGCGCCCTGACTAGAACCTCAATTCCTCGATCAAATATTCGTGTGTTGATTCCGTAGTTATCGGACTGAACACCACTAATCTTTCTCCTATGAGTTCATTATCCGGACGCCCATGTTCACGTGTGAGCTGTCGCGCCGCTGCAACGATGACTCTTACCTATATCTATGCAGAATCACGGGCGGTCCTAGGTCCGATTGCTACATTTTCAGAACCCCATGCTTACGATCTCTGTGAGAGACATGCAACTCGATTGACAGTTCCAAATGGTTGGACTGTCGAACGAGAAGCCATTTCAGGAGAGGGAATTGGTCCAAGCGAAGATGACCTGATGGCAATTGCTGACGCCGTTCGTGAAGTGGCAAATTCTTATCAGGAGAGCACAGCGCCAGAGACGACACCAAGCACCTCACTAGTTGGACGACGCGGACATCTTCGTGCGGTACCTTCTTAGCAAAATAACTCTTAGTATTACTTCATGAGCACATCAATATTTAAAGCGTATGACATCCGTGGTCTTGTTGATGTAGAAATCACACCAGCTTTCACCTTTGCAGTCGGTGCGGCATTTGCTCGCTTCCTCAAACTCGAGCGCGAACCGGCGACAGTGGTCATCGGAGAAGATATGCGTCCTTCCTCACCTGCGCTTGCCGATGCATTTAGCGCTGGTGTGACATCTCAGGGCTTTGATGTTATTCGAATCGGTTTGGCATCTACAGATATGTTGTATTTCGCTGCCGGCAAGCTCAATCTCCCTGGTGCAATGTTTACTGCGAGCCACAATCCTGCTGAATATAACGGAATCAAAATGTGCCTCAGTGGCGCTCGGCCAATTGGTAAAGAGTCTGGCTTACTCACAATCGAAAAGTTTGTAGAAGAAGGATCCCCACTTGCTTTACTTCAGATAGGAATCGAACACCAACAAGAGATGCTTGATGAGTATGTCTCTCATCTACTTAATCTTGTTGACGTTTCAAAGATTCGAAAATTGAAAATTGTGGTTGATGCCGGAAATGGTATGGCAGGACACACAGCACCTGCAGTCTTCTCCCGCATGAACGTTGACGTCGTCGAAATGTATTACGAACTTGACGGAACCTTTCCAAATCACGAGGCCAATCCCATTGATCCGGCGAACCTTCGTGATTTGCAGAAGGCGGTAAAGAAGCATAACGCTGATATTGGGCTCGCCTTTGATGGTGATGCCGACCGCTGCTTCTTAGTTGATGAGAAAGGCGATCTTGTTAACCCATCCTCTCTCACCTCTCTCATCGCTTCGCGCGAGTTAGCTAAGTACCCTGGATCAACAATTATCTACAACTTAATTTCTTCTAAGAGCGTTCGTGAAGTTGTGGAAGAGCTGGGTGGAAAATCAGTGCGTTCTCGCGTTGGTCACTCATACATTAAGAAAATGATGGCTGAGACTGGTGCTGTTTTTGGTGGAGAGCATTCTGGCCACTTCTACTTCCGCGATTTTTGGCGGGCTGACTCTGGAATGCTTGCCGCTCTTCATGCCATTGCAGCTTTGGGCGAAACCGATGTTCCGCTCTCGCAGTTACTTTCTCCATTTAATCGTTACTCTTCAAGTGGCGAGATAAATTCAACAGTCAAAGATGCTGCGACTGCTTCTGCACTCATTGAAGAGATTTACGGTGCTAAAGATGTTGTCGAACTCGATCATCTCGATGGCCTTACCGTCACTGGCGATACCTGGTGGTTTAACCTGCGGGCATCCAATACCGAACCGCTCCTTCGACTCAACGTTGAGGCCACAACTGAGGCTGAGATGGCCTCAATACGTGATGCTGTTCTCAAAACCATCCGCGCCTAACCGCTAATTCCACCTTTATTGGCAGTGCCTAGTAGCCTAGGGCCATAGCAGATCAGCACAGTAGAGCCCTACGCCGAAGGTCAAGCGAAAAAGAAATGCCCGTCATATTAGTAGGGCCTATTGAGGGAGAAAAAGATGTCAGTTACAACAATTCCTAAGCACGATATTGCTGATGCATCATTGGCAGAGGCAGGACGCAAGCGTATTGAGTGGGCCGAGCGCAACATGCCGGTTCTCGCACAAATTCGTGAGCGCTTCGAAAAGACAAAGCCATTTACAGGTGTGCGCATCTCAGCATGTATGCACGTCACAACAGAGACAGCAAACTTGATGCGCGTACTCAAGGCAGGTGGCGCAGAGATTGCACTCTGTGCTTCAAATCCACTTTCAACACAGGATGACACTGCAGCTGCGTTAGTACATGAATACGGAATCTCTGTATTCGCTCGCAATGCAGTTGATCGTGATGGTTACTATGCACACATCAACGCTTCACTTGATATCGAACCGCATCAAGTATTCGACGATGGCTGTGACCTTGTAAATACATTGCACACAACTCGTCGTGAACTTCTTCCAAATATCTCAGGTGGATGCGAAGAGACAACAACTGGCGTCATCCGCCTCAATCAGATGGCAAAAGATGGCGCTCTCACATTCCCAATGATCGCCGTAAACGATACCGACACAAAGCACATGTTCGACAACCGTTTCGGAACAGGTCAGTCAACTCTTGATGCGGTTTTCCGTGCAACCAACTTCCTCCTTGCAGGTCGCGTACTTGTCGTAGCTGGTTTCGGTTACTGCGGTAAGGGTGTCGCAGAGCGCGCTAAGGGTATGGGCGCAGATGTAATCGTCACTGAGATTGATCCAACCAAGGCACTTGATGCAATGATGCAGGGCTACCGCGTAATGCCAATGACAGAGGCCGCAAAGGTTGGAGACGTATTCATCACTGTTACCGGTAACCGTGACGTACTGCGTGACGAGCACTTTGCAGTAATGAAGGATGGCGCAATCATGGCCAACTCAGGACACTTCGATATCGAAATCGACGTTGCATGGCTAGAACAGAATGCAAAGAGCAAGAACGCAAAGATGCGTCATCAGACAGATGAGTACGTCTTGGCCGATGGCCGTCGCCTTCTCCTTATTGCTGAAGGTCGTCTCGTTAACCTTGGAGCTGCTGAAGGTCACCCAGCATCAGTGATGGATATGTCATTCTCTGATCAGGCTCTCACAGCAGAGTACCTCGTTAAGGAAGCAAAGAACCTTCCAGCGGGCGTTCATGAGGTTCCTTCGTATATCGATAAGGAAGTTGCCTCACTCAAGCTCAAGTCAATGGGCGGAAATATCGACACACTTACACCAGCTCAGGAGCTTTATTTGAACTCTTGGGAGCACGGTTCATAAATGGCACGAATTATGGTCGTCGATGACGACCTAGATCTTGCAGAGATGCTTGGAATTGTTCTTACAAGTTCCGGTTTCGATGTAGATCTCGTCAATCGAGGTGACGAGGCTCTTGAGGCATTTAGAAATAATCCTCCAGACCTCGTCCTCCTCGATGTGATGTTGCCAGGGCTAGATGGAATCGAAGTTTGCACTTTGATCCGCAAAGAATCAGTTGTACCAATTGTTATGTTAAGCGCTAAGGGCGAGACCCTCGATATTGTTCGAGGACTTGAAGCCGGAGCAGATGACTACATGCAAAAACCCTTTAGGGATGAAGCCGAACTCATTGCACGAATTCGCACACGGCTACGCCGTACAAATGCGGATGTAACAGGAATTCTCACAATCGGTGATCTCGCAATTGATGTAACCGCACATGAGGTTCATCGTGGAGCAAAGGTAATCACATTGACTCGCCTTGAGTTCGACTTATTGGTTGCTTTAGCTAAAGACCCAGGTCGAGTATTTACGCGTGATGCCCTTCTCAGTGAAGTATGGGGCTACCGTCACTCCACCGATACGCGCCTAGTAAATGTTCACGTACAGCGTCTTCGTTCCAAGATTGAACACGACCCAGAGCATCCTGAGATTGTGATGACGGTGCGTGGAGTTGGTTATAAGGCAGGCGGCGCCGCCTAAAATGACGAGACTGCGTCTTGCTTTTCAACGTTCGCTTGCCGCAAAAGTCATTACATCAACGGTTTTGCTTTCGCTGGGAGTTGTCTGGCTGACAGGCTCTGCCCTCAATTCTCGACTTTCGGATGGAATTCGAACGGTAAATCTCAATTCATATATCGCCGAAGCGCGTCTTGCATTCTTCAACGCACAGTACCAATTGCTGATTTCACAGGATCCATCTGTTCAAGGACGCAAAGAGCTAGTGGCACAGATTGTTATTGATGCGACAACTCAAGGACTACGAGAACAACCTCGAGATGTCATTATTGTAAAAACGCCGACAACAAAGAAGTCTAAAGTTTCATATGAAATGGCATCAAATGGCGCGCTAGCCGAATCAGTGCCGGTAGGTGTACGCGATAGGATTCTAAAAAGCTCGGACCTCGAATATGAATACGGAAAAGTGAGATACCTTTCTGGAATTCCTCGGGAATCGCTCTTCGTTGGAAACCGAATCGATATTCCGGGTGGCGGGCGATATGAGATGTACGTTGTCTTCTCACTTGAACAGCAAACTTCTACAATTTCTTTGATTCAAAACTCACTTCTCCTCACTGGTTTTGCGCTCCTTTTCTTGATTGGTCTCATTACCTGGTTAGTGGTCCGTCAGGTAGTTCGCCCCGTACGTGAAGCGGCTTCAGTTGCAAAACAATTCACTCAGGGTGACTTTGACTTGCGCTTACCGATTACCTCTAAAGATGAACTTGCCACACTGGCACTCTCATTTAATGACATGGCTGCATCTATTGAGCAACAAATTTCTCGACTTGAAAATCTTTCCCGTGTACAACAACGTTTTGTCTCGGATGTTTCACACGAACTTCGCACGCCACTGACAACTCTTCGCATGGCATCAGAGGTTCTCTATAACCACCGCACAACTTTTGAGGCTCCGGTCGCACGAAGTGCAGAACTTCTAGTTGCCCAGCTAGATCGCTTCGAGAGGCTTCTGGAAGATTTACTAGAGGTAAGTCGCTTTGATGCGGAAGTAGCAGTGCTTGAACCTGTAGATTTCGATTTGCTGGTACTCATCAAACGTTGCGTCTCGGACTTGGGAATTGACAGTGATGAGAAGACATCAGGCATTTCAACTAAGTCAGATAAATCTGAAGTCACGATTCGTGCCGATATGCGTCGAGTCGAGCGAGTTATGCGAAACCTCCTCTCTAATGCTCTCGATCATTGTGACGGAACTCCAATTGAAGTTCGTATTGCTTCCACAGATAGCGAAGTTGCGGTAGGTGTTCGCGACTTTGGTTCTGGGTTAGATGAGTCCTCTCTTATCAGAGTTTTTGATAGATTCTGGAGGGCAGATCCATCTCGCGCTCGGGTGCGCGGCGGAACAGGGCTTGGCCTCTCTATCGCACTTGAAGATGCACGACTCCACAATGGTGAACTCGATGCATGGGGCCGTCCTGGTAAAGGCGCTCACTTTGTACTCACATTGCCACGACGTGCGGGCGAGTCAATTCAGAGCCGTCCAATTAGACCAACCCCTGAAGATTTCCACGAAGAAGTTTTTTATCAGTAATTCCCACTAAATCTCAATCACAATTACCTGGTGGAGTTCTTTGATTCGCTTAACCAACTAATTTTTCCGAGCCGATGTATTTCATGTAAAAGGTTGGGGGAGTCGCTCTGTTTTATCTGCAAAAATAGTTGGAACCTAAATTTAGTACGCAGCAAATTTTCAAATAATCCCGGGCTTATTGTTCACTCAGCAATCCAGTATTCTGATATTGCTGCGCGGGTAATTCTTGCCGCAAAAGAATCTCATATAAAGAGCGCTGATATTTTAGTTGCCGATGCGGTGGCTCATGCTCTTTATGAATGGCTGAAAAATGACTGGGTCGATACCCTGATTCCAATCCCTTCGCGCAAAAGTGCTGCAAGAAAACGCGGCCGCCAATTTGTTGAAGAGATAGCCCAAATTGTTTCAAAAAATTCTGGCATTGCTGTTTTCGCACCAATCCAGCACTCTCGCCTTGTGCGAGATCAGAGCGGCCTAAATCAAGAGCAGCGTAGGAATAATCTCAAAGGGGCCCTTGTTGTAAGAGGTAATCCAGAGGGCCTTGGCAGAGCGCTCCTGGTCGATGACCTCGTAACGACTGGCGCCACCCTCAATGAGGCGGCTCGCGCCTTGAGATACGCGGGAATTGAGGTAGTCGGGGCCGTCACAGCCGCCGTTGCTCAGACAGTAGGATAACGCTCTCAAACCGAAAGGTCGCTCAATGTCAAAGCTTGTAGATCGAATCATGCGCGCCGGCGAAGGAAAGATTCTTCGCGATCTCGCAAAAGTTGTCGATAAGGTAAATAGCTTTGAACCATCCATAGCACCGCTCTCAGATGATGCCCTGCGCGCCAAGACCTCAGAATTTAAGCAACGTTTGGCCGATGGCCAGACGCTCGATGACCTATTACCCGAAGCTTTTGCCGTCGTTCGAGAGGCAGCGAAGCGCACATTAGGTCAACGTCACTACGACGTGCAGTTGATGGGTGGCGCTGCGCTTCATCTCGGTAATATCGCTGAGATGCGC
The DNA here is from genome assembly GCA_041303595.1 of Actinomycetes bacterium. GTDB lineage: Bacteria > Actinomycetota > Actinomycetes > Nanopelagicales > Nanopelagicaceae > Planktophila. The sequence continues at coordinate 4,159 of JBFYOW010000033.1, read as the reverse complement.
ACCGGTGAAGGTAAGACCCTTGTTGCAACGCTTCCTTCGTACCTCAACGCTCTTGCCGGAAAAGGTGTCCACGTTGTTACTGTTAACGATTACCTTGCTGAGCGCGACAGTGAATGGATGGGTCGCATCCATAGATTCCTTGGACTTTCTGTCGGAGTAATTCTCAACAGCATGACGCCAGCAGAACGTCGCGCTGCTTACTCTGCTGACATTACCTACGGAACAAATAACGAATTCGGTTTTGACTATCTTCGCGACAATATGGCTTGGTCACTCGAAGATTGCGTACAGCGCGACCACTTCTTTGCAGTAGTCGATGAAGTTGACTCAATTTTAATCGATGAAGCACGTACCCCACTGATCATCAGTGGACCAGCGGACAAGGCAACCAAGTGGTACGTCGAGTTTGCAAATATCGCAACAAAACTAACTCGCGATACGCACTACGAGGTTGATGAGAAGAAGAAGACAATCGGAATCTTAGAAGATGGCGTTACCAAAGTAGAAGAATTACTGGGTATTGAGAATCTTTACGAAGCAGCAAATACAACGCTCATCGGTTACCTCAACAATGCAGTACGTGCGAAAGAACTCTTTAAGCGCGATAAAGATTATGTAGTCATGAACGGCGAGCTATTGATTGTTGATGAGCACACCGGTCGCATGTTGTCGGGACGCCGCTATAGCGAAGGCCTCCACCAGGCACTTGAAGCAAAAGAGCGGATTGAAATCAAGGACGAGAACCAAACCTTGGCGACAATTACTCTTCAGAATTACTTCCGCCTCTATCAGAAGATTTCCGGCATGACCGGTACCGCTATGACTGAAGCAGCTGAATTTCATCAAATTTACAAGCTCGGCGTAGTACCTATTCCTACCAACCGTGAGATGCTGCGTATTGATCAGGCAGATCTCGTTTATAAGTCAGAGCTAGGTAAATTCAATGCCGTAGTTCGCGACATCGTAGAACGCCATCGCAAAGGTCAGCCGGTACTTGTAGGAACTGTTTCAGTAGAAAAATCTGAGGAACTTTCAGCCCTATTGAAGAAGGCTGGAGTTCCACACGAAGTTCTCAATGCAAAGCATCACGAACGGGAGGCATCAATTGTTGCCCGCGCGGGTGTTAAGGGCGCAGTCACAGTGGCTACAAATATGGCGGGTCGTGGAACCGACATCATGCTCGGTGGCAATCCAGAATTCATGGCAGATTTCGAACTTCAACGTCGCGGTTTATCACCAGTCGATAACGCTGCAGAGTATGAAGCGGCATGGCCAGTTGAGATCGAAAAGCAGAAGTCAGCAGTTAGAACAGAACATGAAGAGGTAATCTCACTTGGAGGCCTCTACGTGCTCGGCACCGAGCGACACGAGTCACGTCGTATTGATAATCAGCTTCGCGGTCGATCAGGCCGTCAAGGCGATCCCGGAGAAAGCCGTTTCTATCTCTCTCTTCAAGATGAATTGATGCGCCGCTTTAACTCAGCGCTAGTCGAACGCTTCCTATTGGCAGCAGGCTTGCCTGAAGATGAACCAATCGAATCAAAGATGGTTTCAAATGCAATCAAATCCGCTCAGACTCAGGTCGAGGCGCAGAACTTTGAAATTCGAAAGAACGTTCTCAAATACGACGATGTAATGAATCGCCAACGCCTCGTTATCTACGGCGAACGTCGCCTGGTACTAGAAGGAAAAGATATTGGTGAGCAGGTTCAAGATTTCGTTGGTGAAACCGTCTCTGCATATGTGCGTGCTGCTACTGCAGAAGGATTTGGCGAAGATTGGAATCTTGCAGATCTATGGACTGCGCTCAAGCTGATCTACCCAATCTCATTTACATCAGAACAACTTCTCGCTGAAATCGGTGGCGCTGGAGCTCTTGATGCAGAATTCCTCGAAGCGAGAATTCTAGAAGACGCTCACAATGCCTATAGCAAGCGCGAAGCTGAACTTGGTTCAGAAGTTCTACGTGAACTTGAGCGTAAGGTCTTGCTCTCTGTCCTTGATCGCAAATGGCGCGAACATCTTTATGAGATGGATTACCTCCAAGAGGGAATTGGCCTGCGTGCGATGGCACAGCGTGATCCACTTGTTGAGTATCAACGTGAGGGATACGAGCTCTTTGCAGCGATGATGGAAGCAATCAAAGAAGAACTCGCTAGCCTTGTATTTAATGTTGAAGTAACGATTGAAGGCGATGGAAGCTCAATCGAAGCGAAAGGCGTAGAGAGCAAGCCTGTTCAAGCGACTCCGCTTCGATACTCTGCCGCAGATGAGAATGGTGTCGTCACATCAGGCGACGTATCTCGCAACAGCCCTTGCCCTTGTGGCTCTGGTAAGAAATTTAAGCGCTGCCACGGCGCCGCTTAATAACTTTATTCAGATTATTTCAAGTGCAGTGCAGAGCCATTTACCATCGAGTCCCTCTGCCCTGATAACCATCGCCCGCATGCGCTTTTCAAACTGAACTGTAAGGGAAGATTCTGCAATTCCATCGAGCGGAAAGTCTTGATGGATCTTTACTACTCTGCCAATCTCCTTAGACATACCCGCAGATATGAGCAACTCGTTATAAACCACTCGATGACAGCGCATAGCTAATTGTGCAGGATTTCTCCTACCCGCAAAGACTTCGAGAGCGCTCACTGCCAATGACATGGTCCAGAGATGAATATTGGGAAGCGCTAATGAAGGAGTCGGAATCGGTCTATCGTCATCATCAAAGCTCTCGCCAAACACTGTAGGGGTAGTAAAGAGCATCGCCCTCTGAGGGAGATAAACCTTCTGTGGTGAAGTGAAGAGATCCAGGGTGGGGTGTCCCCAGAGTTCACGGGGTGTTGTACTTGAAGTTAAGGTAAATCGTTCAGGCAGCTCTTCTATTTTCATTTGCACATATTGGGCTTCGAGCACCACAGAAAACATCAGGACAATAGATATTTCCTTCTCATACCTTTAGATGATTGTGGAGAATGGAAGATCTGCATAATTAGGACAATGTACTTTCCGCAGATGAATACACGAAACGAAAAGAAGTCTCAGAGCAGAATGTTTGTTGCAGTAGCGCTATTCATTGCATCCATCTCAACATCATTTGTCATCGCATTTACTTCAAGTCAGGGGAGTGCCTACTGGGTCATGCGCGAATCAGTTCCTGTTGGAGTAAAAATAACCAGCGAGAATGTGTCTTTAGTGAAAGTAAAGCTTGCCCGCTCCACCTCAGGCTATTTAGAACGAACTTCTTCGCCGATAGGTGCATTGACGAAGCGATCGCTAACGCAAGGCGAAATTCTTCATCGTGACTCTCTCACTAGTTCACCCAATCAACAGAGTTCAGGGAGTGTTTCTTTGGCCATTCGTTCAACCGATATCCCACCGGGAACAAAGGCGGGTGACTTGGTTGCGATATACCAACTTCATGATGTGCGGAACGGTGAGAGCGCCGTTGAACCTCGTCTTGTAATCTCTCAAGTTTTTGTAGAAGAAATTTCTGGAAGAGAGAGCAATTTTAGTGGTGAATATTCGATTACTGTCTCCTTGAATCGAAAAGATATTCCTTCTTTACTTGCTTCAACTACCAGTGGCCGCTTAGTAATTGCTGCAGTCAGTGGTTAAGATCAATTCAGCTATAACAGCGATACGAAATACTCGACTAGAGAGTTTTGTTGCAGCAAACCTTAATGAAATCGGCTGGAATTTGATATATCGAGCAACCGATAAAGAAGGTTTGCTCACTGCGGTCCAAAATCACCCTGACGCTCTTATTGTTGCAGGAGATGATTTCGATTTTTATGGCGCTACCCTTTCGAACCCTTTGCTTGTGATTAAGGGCAAAGATGATCTTCGAGAGAGCGAACTTCAAGATTTATTGCGAGGAGTAACTGAGAGCGATACACCTCAGCATTTTTCAATCCCACCATGCTCGGCAGAAGTTACTGTGGTGGCCACAATAGATTCGGGTTTGGGTTGCTCGACCTGTGCTATTGACATCGCTTATAACAAAGCAAGAATAGGTGAGAGAACTCTGCTACTCGATTTCAATATCGCTAACCCAACACTCTCTCGGTACTTTGATATTCATGGGATAAATCGAAAGATCACACCTTCCACCTTGGGATTCTCTTTAGCTGAAGTCTCTGACCGTTCCACCATTTCTGAGATCACT
>JBFYOW010000032.1:0-11933 GCA_041303595.1 Actinomycetes bacterium | reverse complement strand
TGAGCGATGTAAGAAAGATTCGATGCGACGGAACGCTGTTGCAGACTCTGCTAACGCCTCATGTGAGAACTCGAGCATGGAACGATAATGAGCTGAACCCAAATACCAACGGAGTTCGATTCCGCGCGTTGTCTTAAGGAGCTCATGCACTTGAAGTGAATTGCCGAGCGACTTGGACATCTTCTCGCCAGATGCTGTCACCCAAGCGTTATGCATCCAACGCTTTGCAAATCCATATCCGGCGGCTTCTGACTGTGCGATCTCATTCTCATGGTGAGGGAAAATCAAATCAAGGCCGCCGCCATGGATATCAAATTCTTCTCCAAGATATGCCTGCGCCATCGCTGAACATTCAAGGTGCCATCCGGGACGACCAGCACCCCATGGAGTTGGCCAAGATGGATCTCCTGGCTTTGCAGCTTTCCATAAAGCAAAGTCACGTGGATCTCTCTTGTAAGTCTCATCTGCATCTGCGGCTGGCATCAAATCATCAAGCTTCTGACGCGAGAGCGTTAAATATGAATCGAGTTTGCGAACCTCAAGATAGACATCACCGTTTCCTGGTGCGTATGCCGCCCCGCGATCAATTAACAATTGCATGAGCTCAATCATCTGAGTGATGTGACCTGTTGCACGTGGCTCATATGTTGGTGGAAGCACATTGAGCGCATCGTATGCATCTGTAAATGCGCGCTCATACTTCATTGCCACCGCCCACCACGGTGCTGCCTCGTGAACAGCCTTATGCAAAATCTTGTCATCGATATCTGTGACGTTACGTATAAAGGTGACGTTATAGCCGCTCTTGGTGAGCCAACGGCGCAAAATATCGAAGTTAACGCCAGAACGAACGTGACCGATATGTGGTGGAGCCTGAACTGTTGCACCGCAGAGATAAATACCGACTTCACCCGCTTTTATCGGAGTAAATGGGGAGGTGGTTCGCGACTGTGTGTCGTATAGATGCAGCGAACTCATTGGGCAATTGTAACTTGCCCATACGCCTTACTTAAAAACGAGCGCAGAAGCTATCGCTGCAATGCCCTTACCTTCACCTGTTAATCCCATTCCATCAGTTGTTGTAGCGAGAATTGAAACTGGTGCGCCCCCAAGAGCGGTCGATATGGCTGCAATCGCCTCTGCTCTACGGCCACCAATACGAGGGCGATTGCCAATTATCTGAACCGAGACATTTGAAATTGAATAACCTGCCTTAGTAATGATGTTGAGAGTTTCGGCAAGAAGTTGTGAACCAGATGCACCTGAATACTCAGGGCGTGATGTTCCAAAGTTAGATCCGAGATCGCCAGTACCTGTTGCAGCAAAGAGCGCATCGCAAATTGCATGTGCGGCAACATCTCCATCCGAGTGACCATCAACACCGACCTCACCTGGCCAGAGAAGTCCTGCTAACCATAATTCGCGACCTTCGCCAAAAGCATGTGCATCTGTGCCAACGCCTGTACGGAAAGTTTTTGCATCTCCAATAAATGTCATTGCTTGTGAGAGATCTGCTGGAGTTGTAATCTTAAGTGCGCGTTCTTCACCAGCGATAATGCGAACTTTGTGGCCAGCATCTGCAACAAGAACTGCATCATCTGTTGCATCAGCACCACTTGCATGTGCCGCCTTGAGAACAGAGTATGAGAAACCTTGCGGGGTCTGCACTTTACGGAGCGATGAACGATCGGGTGTTGAAATAACAAAACCTGATGCATCAACTTCTTTAACGGTATCGACCTCGGGAATTCCCGGAATAACTGCGACATCTCCTGTCGCAAGTGCTGCGATCACTGCACGCGCTAAATCAGTACTGGCAAGTGATCTCGCCGCATCATGAACTAAGACATATTTGGCAGCAGCATCGACAGCTGCGAGACCAAGTCGAACAGATTCAGAGCGAGTGGCACCACCTGTTACAACCGTGATTGCCTCACCTGCGATTTCTTGAATCTGCGCTTCATAACCTGCAGGAGCGGTAACAATTATTTGATCAACGACCGGTGCGAGGTTTGCAATTGCATGACCCAGGAGAGTCTTATCGCCAAGTTGGATGAGTGCTTTCGGGATATCTGCGCCGAAGCGTTCGCCACTGCCTGCAGCAGCAATAATTGCGGCGATCATAATTGGCTACGCAGAATTTACGAAGCGAGAACCTCATCAAGGAGAGTTGCAGCCTTCTCTTCATCAGTGCGCTCTGCAAGAGCGAGCTCTGAGACAAGAATCTGCTTCGCCTTGGCGAGCATGCGCTTTTCACCAGCTGAAAGTCCACGGTCAAGGTCACGGCGATAGAGATCGCGGACAACTTCTGCAACCTTGATGACATCACCAGAAGCAAGCTTCTCGAGGTTTGCCTTATAACGACGTGACCAGTTGGTTGGTTCTTCTGTATATGGCTGGCGAAGTACGTTAAATACACGATCAAGTCCGGCTGAATCAACAACATCGCGAACGCCAACGAGATCTACATTATCCGCTGGTACGCGTACTGTGAGGTCGCCCTGGGCAACCTTCAAAACGAGGTAGGTCTTCTCTTCGCCCTTAATTACACGAGTCTCAATTGCCTCGATAAGAGCTGCTCCGTGGTGAGGGTAAACAACGGTTTCGCCGACCTTAAATGTCATGAAAAGCCCTTCAGTTGGGGAACTTGAAGAGGCAATTCTACCAGCGAACTTAGGATGAGAAAACCCCAGATAAATCGCCTGTAATAGGCGTGAATAAAGGGTTTAAAAGACATGAGATAATCACACCATGCGCCAAATGAAAAAAGTTGCTGTAACAACTATGACTATTGCACTCGCACTTTCATTATCTTCTTGCTACGGATCAGGTCCTAGTGCAGAGACTCGAATGATTAGTCGCGTCACAGATGGTGCTGAAGCAGTTGTTAAGGATGAAGATAGCGACATCCGCGTCAGCAACTTCCTTCTCGTTGCAACTGAAGATGGCTCAGCAGTTGTTGTCGGACATATCGTTAATCGCTCAGAGGTTGCAGATGAACTTCTTGGAGTATCCGTCGGTGGTTCCCCAGCAGCTCTTTCAGGTGAAACCAAACTTGCAACCAATAAGCCGCTTCACTTTGAAGGCGAACTCGCAAATGTAAAGGCAGTATTTCCGGGCGTTGGAGCGACTCCAGGTACACATGTTGATGTAACAATTGGTTTTGCTCGTGCTGGATTAATCACAGTAAAGGCAATTATCCGCGAAAAGCGTGGTTACTATGAAAACATCACTTCTGGTGCAAAGCTTTCAACAACAGAAGAAGCTCCAGCAACCGAATAGTTTTAGCTTCGCTCCATCTTGTAACCCATACCGCGTACGGTCTGAATAAATTCTGGATTAGCGGGATCTTTCTCTATCTTTGCGCGTAGGCGTTTGATATGTACGTCTAGAGTCTTGGTATCTCCGACATAATCACTGCCCCAGACTCGATCAATAATCTGAACGCGGGTAAGAACTCGACCAGCATTGCGCATTAAGTACTCAAGAAGTTCAAACTCCTTCAGCGGAATAGCCACAACCTCGCCATTAACAGTGATGATGTGGCGATCGGTATCCATTCGGACAGGTCCGACCTCTAGCGCAGTCTCGTCCCCACCAGCATCTTGAATCTCTCCGCGGCGAAGAACTGCGCGAATTCGGGCGATAAGTTCGCGAGAAGAGTATGGCTTGGTGACGTAATCATCCGCCCCGAGCTCAAGTCCAACGACCTTATCTATCTCTGAATCTTTGGCTGTGAGCATGATGATTGGAACCGATGATTTAGTGCGGATCTGACGACAGACCTCAGTGCCAGATAAGCCTGGGAGCATTAAGTCGAGCAGGATGAGATCGGCGCCTGACTTATCAAATGAGTCAATTGCCTCTGGCCCAGTTGCTGCAACTGCAACATCAAAGCCTTCTTTGCTCAGTAAAAATGAAATTGCTTCTGCCAGAGTTTCTTCATCTTCAACAACCAGAATCCGTGCCATTAATTAGCTCCTTCTTCCGCAAACTCTTCTGCTATTGGCAGTCTTAACGTGAAGGTACTACCAACGCCGGCAGAACTCCATACAGAAACATCACCACCATGGTTTCCAACAACATGTTTTGTAATGGCAAGTCCCAACCCTGTTCCGCCAGTTTCACGAGAACGTGCTGGGTCAACCCGATAGAAACGTTCAAAGATTCGAGATTGGTCTGCCTCTGAGATACCAACACCCTGATCGATGACCACAACTTCAACAATGTTTCCGGTGCTAGTTGTATTTACGGAGACGCGAGTTCGATCAGGGCTGTAATTAATCGCGTTCTCAATCAAATTATGAAAAGCCATAATGAGGTGGGTTCGATCGCCAACTACGTGGACATTAACATCTGGTCCTCGCAAAATTTCAATATCGCGAGTCTCAGCTAAGAATTGGCATTGATCAATTGCTTCGTTGACCGCCTCATCGATATCAACATGGATTGCATCAAGTAAAGGATCGGCATCTTGTAGTCGAGAGAGATCGATGATTTCTTGAACTAAGGTAGAGAGACGCTCTACTTGGTTCTGCATCATATTTGCGAATTTATTGAGTTGTGGATCTTCTGAAGCAACTGTTACCGCTTCGCTAAGGGTACGAAGAGCGCTAATTGGGGTCTTCAATTCATGAGAAATATTGGCAACGAAGTCCCGGCGAACTGCGTCTATTCGCTCTGCTTCGCTCTCATCAGTAAAGGTGATTAAGAGTGAGTCATACTGTGCGAGATAGTGAGCATGAATCGAGAGCTTTCGAGTTCCCTCGCCAATGGGGCCACGTGGCATTTCAATCTGTGCGATCTGTGGAAGTTTTGTCCGACGCGCTTTGCGCAAAATATCAAGGATCGAATCTCCAACTAACTTCTCTTCACGAATAACCCCGAGAGCGGTAGCGCTCTGTGAAAAATAATCGATGCGGTTACCAGGACCAAGAATTACAGAAGCTAAACCGAGAACATCGAGCATCTCTTGCACTTCACGAGTTGCAAAAGTTTGCTCTAATTGGCTCTCGCTCTTCTTTCGCTTTAAAGCCCGCACCATGAGTTAATCGTAGGGGCTGACCACTTACATGCCTGCCTAAAATCTTTGCATTAGTACCGATTTACCCAGTATTCACGCTTACTTTAGGGCGTGTTCATCTTCAGAAATATGATTTCTTCGCAACACCTAATATTCTTAGCCTATGCGCGACGCCTTCCATGAAGACCTAGATTCGATCAATCAAACTCTCGTCGAGATGTCTAACCTCGTCTCCGGAGCGATGGGTCGAGCCACAAAAGCTCTTCTCTCACCAAACTTGGAGCTCGCCGAAGAAGTTATTGCTGATGACGATCGCGTCGATGCAATTCAGCACGAACTTGATAACAAGACACTAGATGTGATGGCTCGCCAACAACCTGTTGCAAGCGACCTACGTAACCTCGTTACCTCACTTCGTATGAGCGCTGACTTTGAGCGTATGGGCGACTTTGCTCACCACGTCGCACGTATCGCTCGTATGCGCTACCCAAATAAGGCAGTTCCAGCAGAGCTTGAGCCAACAATCCAGGCGATGGGCGATGTTGCAGTTGCTCTCATTGATAAGGTCACCGGTTTATTGCAGAGCCGCGATATCAATGTCGCTCTTGAGATTGAGCGCGATGATGACGAGATGGATAAGTTGCACCGCAAGCTATTTGAAGTACTGCTCGATGAAAATTGGGCTCATGGAGTTGAGACGGCAATCGATATGACTCTACTCGGTCGTTATTACGAGCGCTGCGCAGATCACACAGTCTCTATCTCTCGTCGCGTTTACTTCCTTGTGACAGGCGAGTTTGCAGAGAAGAAGTCGTAAGACTTACTTTTTACCCTGATTTGCAACAGCTTTAATTGCCTCCGCCGCTGCATCAGGATCTAAGTATTCGCCGCCCTTTACAACTGGTGCAAAGTTGCTATCAAGTTGATAGAACAATGGGATTCCAGTTGGAATGTTGAGTCCGGCAATATCTTCATCGCTGATTCCATCGAGATGCTTTACAAGAGCGCGAAGAGAATTGCCATGAGCTGTCACCAATACTGTTTTGCCCGCTTTGAGATCAGGAATGATTGACTCTTCCCAGTAAGGAATCATGCGAGCTACAACATCTTTAAGGCACTCAGTGAGTGGAAGATCTTTTCCAAGATCTGCATATCGAGGATCTTGATCTTGTGAATACTCAGAACCAGCGACAATCGCTGGTGGTGGGGTGTCATAAGAACGGCGCCACAACATAAATTGCTCTTCACCATATTCGGCCAAAGTCTGCGCTTTATCCTTACCTTGGAGCGCACCGTAGTGACGCTCGTTAAGGCGCCATGAGCGCTTTACTGGGATCCAATGTCGATCACATGAATCAAGTGCCAACTGCGATGTATGGATTGCACGACGCAATAGCGATGTATGAACTACATCAGGAAGGAGTACGCGCTCTGAAAGAAGCGTTCCACCCTTCTTTGCCTCAGCCTCACCCGCTGCTGAAAGTCGAACATCGACCCAACCAGTGAAAAGGTTCTTTGCATTCCATTCGGATTCGCCGTGGCGCAGGAGGATTAATTTGTAATCAGACATGCGAGTATCTTGCCATGGATGGCTTCGAAATTAAATTAAATGAGCAAAGTGCTCAAGATTTGAGAGTGATTCCCCGCGAGTAACCCGCCAAGCCCATTCTCTTCGTATTGCATTTGCAAATCCAAGTTCAAGCAGTGGGTTAAAGGAAGAATCTGAGTACTGAAGTACAGAACCAAGAATTCGATCAAGTTCTTGTGCATTGACGGCATCTAGTGGCAAACGCCCGACTAGGTAGATATCACCGAGTTCGTTGATAGCAAATGCCAAGCCGTACATTGAAGCATTTTTGCTCATGCACCAGTGGTGTACTGCCGCCTCATTCTCATCGGGTTTGCGAATCACAAATGCATTAACACTTAAGGAGTGATCGCCAACTATGAGGGCGCAATGAGTTTGAAGCTTCTTCTCTCCCGGCAATGTGACGAGAAATGTCTGACCGCTCTTCTCGAAATCAATCTTTTGAGAAGTGAGAAAACTTTCGATTGTTGCAACGAGAGACATTTAACCGATCTGCTTCTTCTGCGCTTCATGAGCAGTTAATACACGGTCATAGATATCTAGGGTTCCGCGAGATGTGGCATCCCAACCGAAGTGAGAAGCATGTTCAAATGCACCCATTGAAAGCAGTACGCGGCGCTGTGGTTCTTGCAGTAGACGTGCAAGAACGGACGACCAGGCACGTGGATCGTGGCCGTCGACAAGCACACCAGAGATTCCATCTGCAACAGCGGTGCGAAGTCCGCCTACTGCACTTGCTACGACTGGAGTTCCACAGGCTTGCGCCTCGAGTGCAACCAGACCAAAACTCTCTGAGTAACTTGGCACGCAGACTAAATCAGATGCTCGGTAATAATCTGCTAATCCAGTGCGATCTACCGGTGGCGCAAAGCGCACTACATCGCTGATTCCCAACCATTGCACTAGCTCTTTTAGGCGATCAACTTCTGCTCCATTGGCACCAGATGCTCCACCAACAATCAAAGTGACTAACTTAGGGCGCAGTGCTGGAGAGTGAGTCACCATCTCAGCAATGGCACGGATGAGAACCTCTGGGCCTTTATGTGGCTGGATGCGCCCAACAAATGTGACCACATGAGCATCATCAGGTACTCCGATAATTTTGCGAGCCTGACCCTTATTGCCCTTCGCTGCAAACATAGTCAAATTAACGCCGGGGCTTACGACCGAGACATCATCAGGACAGGCATCGTAGAGCGATACCAAACTTGCCGCTTCCGCATCGGTATTTGCAATCAGCGCATCTGCGGCGGCGACAACTTGGGATTCTCCTTGAACTCGAATCATTGGTTCTGGAGTTTCACCTTCAGCAAGTGCAAGATTCTTTACCCGTGCCATCGTATGCATGGTGTGAACAAGAGGAATATTTAATTCAGCTGCAACTGGCATCGCAACTTTTCCGGAAATCCAATAGTGCGAATGAATAATGTCGTAGCTCTCATTACATGTCAGCGCTGCCTTAAAGGCTCTCGATAGTTCGGGAATTAGCGTTGGTAGAACTTCTTTTGTAACGCCATCAACCGGTCCAACATTGAGGTGAAGAACGCGAACGCCATTTCCTAAATCAACAATATCTGGATGATCATTATTTGCTCGGCGAGTAAAAATATCTACCTTGATACCTTGCGCCGCCATTTGTTGGGCGGATTCGCAGACATAAATATTCATTCCACCGGCATCGCCAATACCCGCTTGATCCAGCGGAGATGTATGCACCATTAATGTGGCGACGCGACGATTCACCCCATAAGGGTACGCAGGTTTTAAATAATGCGCTCGTACTAGAAAGTTGCGCGTATTTGGCCGATTACTTTGCCGCCACCGAGGACTGCCTCGACCTCGTACTTGCTATCAACGCCAAGGCGTTTGAGCCCTGCATGAACAAGTGCGCGGAAAGGGCGAAGTGAGCCATCGCTGACCTTAAAGACCAAGGTGCGGCCATCTGGCATTGAAGCAACCTCAACCGCCTCGACTCCATCTTTCATATACAGCCCGGTAACTTCACGAATCATTGTGGTTGTTAAACGACCTTCACCAGCCACCATTTCAGGAAAAGCGCGGGAAGCTTCTAGCACGCTGCGATGAGCATGATCTCCAGAGATTGTGATTGCACGTATGGCACGAGCAAGACCTGCTACCGAGATAAGAAAGAGTGGAGCGCCACATCCATCTGTACTTGTTAATGTGATTTTTTCGCCCGATAGATTCTCTAACTCTTCGCGACAGGCAACTTGCAGTGGATGATCAGCATCGAGATAGTTATCGATAGACCAACCATTCTTAACGCAGGTCACCAACATTGCAGCATGTTTACCACTGCAGTTCATTGCAATTCGAGTTGCTTCTTTATCTCCATAAGCACGACGTTCTGGCTCGCCGAGCGGCTTATCGAGCATACATTGCAACGCGTTCTCATCAAGTCCGACGGTGGCGAGAATTTCACGAACTGCAGCGATATGTTGGGCAGATCCTGAATGACTTGATGCACCAAGCGCGAGTAAACGCGGCTCAAGTTGTAATCCGTGGCGCACCATAGCCGCAGCTTGAAAAGATTTCACTGTTGAACGTGGAAATATTAAATGTGAAGAGTCACCAAGTTCGAGATTCACTGAACCATCTGCATTAAGTGCAACTAGAAAACCACGATGTTGAGATTCAACAACTCCACTGCGAATAACTTCAGCAAGTACGGCATCTTTCATTTAGTTCTCAACCTGACGTTCTAGCGATGACCAGAGATGAGCTTGCAACTCTTTCCCTGGAGCTGCCATGTCATAAGAGGTGAAGAGTTGACCTTCTACGAGGCCGTATAGGCGAGCGCCATCGCTGACCTCTTTAGCTGTCGGTGCAACATATGCATGATCGAGCGCTAATTGAATTGCTGGACGATCATCACTAATTTTTCCGAGCCATCCCTCTGAGATTCCCGTGCTATGGGCAAGAACTAATTCAATGACTCTATTTGGCTTGATACGCCAGTAACCACTTTCAGATGCACCGGGGCGAATGTGATTGCCCTCAGCATCGATAATCCATGACTTTGATGAGTACTCAAGAAATGGTCGACCATCATGGCGAAAGGTAACTTCCTGCACATACTCAAACTTCTCTACACCTGGCCACTCGCCCATACCTTTACCGCCCCACTTACCGACCATCCATGCCACTGGATAGAGATCTGGGTGAAGACCTTCAGGGATAACAAAAGCCATTAGATTCTGCCTCTCTTATATGTGCGAGCATCGCGCGCCTGAGATTGGCGTCGGCCACGAATACCGTAGATGAGAAGTCCGACCCCGATTGCAATAGAGACAATCCCTAACAGCGCAGTTGTCAGTAACTCCATGAGGCAATCGTAAGGGTTAGAACTTGCGAACAGCCCACATAATCGCAAGGCTAGCGAGAGAAACAATGAATAACTGACTAAGGAATTTCATTCGGAAACCTTTACCGCGTGCCCTTCACTATTACCTCTTGTGCGGCAGCAACGCCACCCACGGTCAGAGTCGCATCTGTAGGTGTTGATCTCTTTACCAGCGCCAAGGCGATTGGGCCAAGTTCGTGATGGCGCGCAACAGTGCCGAGAAAACCAACCTGGTTTCCATCGAGCTCTACCGATGTGCCAGCATCAGGAAATACAACTGCAGAGCCATCGAGATGAAGCATTACCAAACGACGTGGTGGTGCACCGAGATTAAATATCTTTGCCACCGTCTCTTGTCCACGGTAGCAACCTTTATTCATATGTACATCTTTATTAAGCACACCGAGTTCATTAGGTATTGCTTTATGGTCGGTATCTACTCCGTGGCGAGGACGGCCGGTTGCAACTCGTTCGGCATCAAGAGCCCAAGTGCCAACTTCTTTAGCGTTCTCATTAAACAATTTCTTCATCGCATCAAGTTCTGTACGGGGCACGAGCGCGTATGGCCCACCAATAATTGTAGGTGCCCCAGGTGCGCGAAGAACTGAGTATTCAGCGCTTACGTCGCGAGCATCGACCTTCAACATAAAACGCATCTTTAAAAGGTATTTGAGTAACCCTTCGCTATAACTTGGATCAATCACAATAAAGGTAGATGTTCCATCGTCAACGAGATTAAATTGATATTCAACATGTCCATTGTGATCTAAGACCATTGCAGGCAACCAATCACCTGCCGGAAGATTGAGTAAATGCTGTGTAGTGAGATCGTGTAACCATTTGATGCGGTCATCACCACTGACTTCAATGATGGCGAGATGAGAAAGATCTGCCCAGGCTTTTCCTTCAGCGAGTGCGCGCTGTTCTTGCGCCGGCTGACCAAAGTGCCAGATGGCTCCTTTATCAGGGCCTTCTTCTACATGGACAGCGGTCATAGCGGTAAGTCTACGAGTGGGTGGAGATAACTGCTATTTAACGCAGGCAGCGCAGGTTCCGTAGATGGCAAAGTGTGTGACATCGGTTCGGAATCCATAATCATCGCTGAGATTCTGTACAAAATTCGCTGCAACATCAATGGGTGCATCACCGACAGATCCGCAGGTGCCGCAGACAAGGTGGAGGTGAGTGAGCTCTTCGGCAGCGTGATAGGTAGCGCCACCATGGCCAAGGTGGGTGTGCTGTACGAGTCCAACGTTTTCAAGAGTTTCTAGGTTGCGATAGACAGTTGAAAGGTTGATTCCTGGATGCGTTTGGCGCACCTTAAGCGCAATATCCTCTGGAGTTGAGTGGCCAAGTTCGCGCACCGCATTTAAAACGAGTTCGCGCTGAGGTGTTAGACGCAAACCTTTTTCATGTAATTCGTGCTTATCAGCCATGGCTCAATCCTACTTTAGTTAGTGACATTAAATTGATTTGGGAGGGATTACTTAGAGGTCAGGCGTACGAGAAGAAGGTACATCTCGCAACCAAGGCAGTAATTAAAGGCTGCGTTGAGAAAAGCAGCGCCTAGTGCAAAACCTGTTGCAATAGTAAAGAGAATCTCAATTCCTGTAAAAGCTCCGATTGTTCCTACAAGTGCAAAGATAAATCCAACGCTCTGTGCAAACTTTGGTGGTCGCACATCTTCAGTTGGTCCAGGTTGGGCAAGACGAGGCTTAATGAACTTCTTAAAGAACAGACCATATGGAGTGAACTGAGGTCCGCGAAGAGCACCGATTAAGAAGATCAGCCCTTGTACAAGAAGTACCCACTTATTTTCTGTAATGAGTGCGGTAGCAAGAACTGTCGTAGTGATGACTGCGCCAAAACGTGGACCGCGCGCATCGATGTAGATACGTGATACCTCTGGCTTATTGAGAACTTCTGACATTTTAATTTCCTTTTTGTTATATGGGCGA
>JBFYOW010000031.1:0-12223 GCA_041303595.1 Actinomycetes bacterium | reverse complement strand
TAACTGTTCGTCACCAAGGTGGTGGACACAAGCGCGCATACCGTCTTATCGACTTCACACGTAACGATAAGGATGGCGTTCCAGCAAAGGTCGCTCACATTGAGTACGACCCAAACCGTTCAGCGAATATCGCGCTTCTTCACTATGCAGATGGCGAAAAGCGTTACATCATCGCTCCAAATAAGCTTGTGCAAGGCCAGCAGATTGAGAACGGCCCAAAGGCTGATATCAAGCCTGGTAACAACTTGCCACTTCGCAACATCCCAGTAGGTACAACTGTTCACGCAATCGAACTTCGCCCAGGTGGCGGAGCGAAGATCGCTCGTTCAGCTGGCGCATCAGTACAGCTCGTTGCAAAGGATGGACCATACGCACAACTTCGTATGCCATCTGGCGAAATCCGCAACGTTGATGTTCGTTGCCGCGCAACTGTTGGTGAAGTTGGAAATGCTGAGCATGGCAACATCAACTACGGAAAGGCTGGACGTAAGCGCTGGTTAGGCGTTCGTCCATCTGTTCGTGGTGTTGTTATGAACCCAGTAGATCACCCACACGGTGGTGGTGAAGGTAAGACCTCTGGTGGACGTCACCCAGTGACACCTTGGGGTAAGCCTGAAGGCCGCACTCGTAAGAGCAAGAAGTCAGATTCAATGATCGTCCGTCGTCGTAAGTCGAATAAGAAGCGGTAGGAGCCCTTATGCCACGTAGTCTCAAGAAGGGTCCATTCATTGATGGACATCTATCTAAGAAGGTAGATGCACAGAATGAAGCCAACACAAAGAATGTCATCAAGACATGGTCACGTCGTTCAATGATTTCACCATCAATGATCGGCCACACAATTGCTGTCCACGACGGACGCAAGCACGTTCCAGTATTCATTACAGATGCGATGATCGGCCACAAGCTCGGTGAATTCGCACCAACACGTACCTTCAAGGGTCACGTTAAGGACGATCGGAGAGCTAGCCGTGGCTAATACTGAAAAAGCTGTAGTCGGTCGCGCTGTATTGCGCGATATCCGCCACACACCACAGAAGGCTCGTCGCGTTGTCGACTTGGTCCGTGGAATGCGTGCAGATGAGGCTCTCTCTGTTTTGAAGTTTGCACCACAAGCTGCCGGTGATGATGTGTTTACACTTCTCAACTCAGCTGTTGCAAATGCAAAGCAGCAGAACCCAGCAATCCGCGATGCTTCAGAGCTCTGGGTTGTAGAAGCACTTGTTGACGAGGGACGCACAATGAAGCGTTTCCGCCCACGTGCACAGGGTCGCGGTTTCCGTATCCTCAAGCGTTCATCACACATCACTGTTGCAGTAAGTGCTGATAAGAACGTATCAAAGTCAATTTCACGAGCTCCACAGTCTGCGCAAACACGTAGCCCAAAGCGTAGTGAGAAGTCGCCACTAGCTGCGAAGGGAGCGTCCAACTAAATGGGTCAAAAAGTAAATCCACATGGCTTCCGCCTAGGCATTACAACTGAATTTAAGTCACGTTGGTATGCAGATAAGTTATACAAGGATTACGTCAAGGAAGATGTCGAGATCCGTCGCCTTATGAACAAGGGCATGGAGCGCGCAGGCGTTTCACGCATTGAAATCGAGCGCACCCGTGATCGTGTTCGTATCGACCTTCATACAGCGCGTCCAGGAATCGTTATTGGCCGTCGCGGTCAAGAAGCAGATGTCATCCGCCAGAAGCTTGAAAAGCTCACCGGCAAGCAGGTTCAGCTCAACATTCTCGAAGTGAAGAACCCAGAGATTGATGCGCAACTTGTTGCACAGGGTATTGCAGAGCAGCTCGCAGCACGTGTTTCATTCCGTCGCGCAATGAAGAAGTCAATGCAGACAGCGATGAAGTCTGGCGCACAGGGCATCCGTGTTCAGTGCGGTGGTCGTCTCGGTGGCGCAGAAATGTCACGTTCAGAGTTCTATCGTGAAGGTCGCGTTCCACTACACACACTTCGTGCGGATATTGATTATGGCTTCTACGAAGCACATACAACATTCGGTCGCCTTGGTGTAAAGGTTTGGATCTACAAGGGTGAAGTTATCGGTTCACGTGCAGAGCGCGCTGAGAAGGCACTTGCTGAAGCACGTGCTCCAAAGCCAGAGCGCCGCGGTCCACGTACACCACGCGCTCCACGCGCAGAGGTAACTTCTTCAGTTGCTGCACCAGCAGCAGATGCAGCACCAGCGGAAGGAGCATCTAACTAATGTTGATCCCTCGCAAGGTTAAGCACCGTAAGCAGCACCACCCATCACGTAGTGGTGGAGCAAAGGGTGGAACACAAGTCGCATTTGGTGACTTCGGTATCCAAGCTCTTGCACCTGCATACGTAACAAACCGTCAGATTGAGGCAGCGCGTATCGCGATGACTCGTTACATCAAGCGTGGTGGAAAGGTTTGGATCAATATCTATCCAGATCGCCCACTTACAAAGAAGCCTGCTGAAACTCGTATGGGTTCCGGTAAGGGTTCTCCAGAATGGTGGATCGCAAACGTGAAGCCAGGTCGCGTAATGTTTGAAATTTCAGGTGTATCAGAGGAAGTTGCAACAGAGGCTATGCGTCTTGCAATTCACAAGCTTCCAATGAAGTGCCGTGTTGTAAAGCGTGAGGAGGCGTAAAGATGACGACTATTTCTAACGATGAACTTCGTCAGCTAACAGCAGAAGAGCTAACAGCAAAGCTACGTGAGAACAAGGAAGAACTTTTCAACCTTCGTTTCCAGGCAGCAACAGGTCAGCTCGAGTCACATGGCCGCCTCGGCGCCGTACGCAAAGATATTGCGCGTATCTACACAATCATTCGTGAACGCGAACTAGGAATCGGAGGCGCTGCATAATGGCTGACAATTCAGTAGATCGTGCTGACCGCAAGACACGTGAAGGCATCGTAACTTCAGACAAGATGGATAAGACCATCGTCGTTGAGGTAGAGAATCGTGTTGCACACGGTATCTACTCAAAGGTTATGAGCCGCTCACAGAAGCTCAAAGCACATGATGAGACCAACTCAGCTGGCATCGGTGACCGTGTAATCATTATGGAGACACGTCCACTATCTGCTTCAAAGCGCTGGCGTCTAGTCTCGATCATCGAGAAGGCTAAGTAAGGGACGGGTGGAATAAAAAATGATTCAGCAGGAATCTCGCCTACGCGTCGCGGATAACACGGGAGCTAAAGAGCTTCTCTGTATTCGTGTACTCGGTGGCTCCAAGCGTCGCTACGCAGGTATCGGTGACATCATCGTGTGTTCAGTCAAGGATGCAATTCCTGGCGGAACAGTGAAGAAGGGTGAAGTCGTTAAGGCTGTCATCGTTCGCACAGTAAAAGAGCGTCGTCGTCCAGACGGCTCATACATCAAGTTTGACGAGAACGCAGCTGTCATCCTCAAGGCTGATGGCGAACCACGCGGAACTCGTATCTTCGGCCCAGTTGCTCGCGAACTCCGCGACAAGCGCTACATGAAGATCATTTCACTCGCTCCGGAGGTGCTCTAAACCATGGCGAAGATTAAGAAAGACGATAACGTGCTTGTTATCGCCGGAAAGAACAAGGGAGTAACCGGCAAGGTTCTCCATGTTGATGGCGATCGCATCACCGTTGAAGGCGTCAACCGCATTCAGCGTCACACAAAAGAGACAACCACAGAGCGTGGAGTAAAGGTCGGCGGCATCATCACTCAGGAAGCCTCAGTCCATATCTCAAACGTTCAGATTGTTGATGGCGATGGCAAGGCAACTCGCATTGGTATTCGCAAGGATGAAGCTGGCAAGAATGTTCGTATCTCACGTCGCACCGGAAAGGACATCTAATAATGACAACAGCAACTGATGTTCGCCTCAAGGCGCGTTACCGTTCAGAGATCCAGAAGGCTCTCAAAGAGCAGTTCGGTTACAAGAACCCAATGATGATTCCAACCCTTACAAAGGTTGTCGTCAACATGGGTGTCGGTGACGCTGCTCGTGACTCAAAGTTGATTGAAGGCGCAATCCGCGACCTCGCAACAATCACCGGCCAGAAGCCACAGGTAACCAAGGCTCGCAAGTCAATCGCGCAGTTCAAGCTTCGCGAAGGCATGCCAATTGGTGCACACGTGACAATGCGCGGAGATCGTATGTGGGAGTTCACAGACCGTTTGCTCTCAATCTCACTTCCACGTATCCGTGACTTCCGCGGTCTCTCACCAAAGCAGTTCGATGGCAAGGGCAACTACACATTCGGTCTTACCGAGCAAGTTGTATTCCCAGAGATCGAGCAGGACAAGGTTGACCGCCCACGCGGTATGGATATCACAATCGTAACTACAGCTAAGAACGATGAAGAAGGTCGCGCACTCTTGAAGTTGCTCGGTTTTCCTTTCAAGGAGGCATAAAGAATGGCTAAAACATCACTCAAGGTTAAAGCTGCTCGCAAGCCAAAGTTCAAGGTTCGCGGTTACACACGTTGCTCACGCTGCGGTCGCCCACACTCTGTTTATCAGAAGTTCGGTATCTGCCGCGTTTGCTTCCGCGAAATGGCTCACCGTGGTGAGCTTCCAGGCATTACAAAAGCAAGCTGGTAATACAAACGAAAAAAGTCTAAGCAAATCGCTTAGATACTAATTCGAGAAAGGCCATAGGCCACGTATGACAATGACAGATCCGATCGCAGACATGTTGTCTCGTCTGCGCAACGCGAACTCTGCTTACCATGACACGGTTTCAATGCCGTCTTCATCGGTAAAGGTTCGTATCGCAGAAATTCTTAAGACTGAAGGTTTCATCGGTGACTTCCGCATCGTCTCAAATGAGAATGGCGTTGGAAAGACACTGACACTCGACCTCAAGTTCGGCACTAACCGTGAGCGTTCAATCGCAGGTCTTCGCCGTGTATCAAAGCCAGGTCTTCGTGTTTATGCGAAGTCAACTGCGCTTCCTAAGGTACTTGGTGGACTCGGTGTTGCAATCATCTCAACTTCATCTGGTCTCTTGACCGATAAGCAGGCTAATAAGAAGGGCGTAGGCGGAGAAGTTCTCGCTTACGTATGGTAATCGACTATGTCACGTATCGGTCGTATGCCAATCACCGTTCCTAGCGGCGTTGAGGTAACAATTAATGGTCAAGCAGTTTCAGCTAAGGGTCCTAAGGGAACACTTGGTCTGACAGTTGCAGAGCCAATCAAGGTTTCACAGGCTGATGGTGTTATCACTGTTGCCCGTCCAAACGATGAGCGCATGGTTCGTTCACTTCACGGTCTCTCACGCACACTCGTTGCGAATGTGATCGAGGGTGTAACAAACGGTTACTCACTCACAATCAACATCGTTGGTGTTGGTTACCGTGTTGCTGAGAAGGGCAAGGACCTTGAGTTCCAGCTCGGTTACAGCCACGTGATTAATTTCCCGGCTCCTGAAGGAATCAGCTACAAGGTTGAATCTCCAACAAAGCTCATTATCAGCGGAATCGATAAGCAGCTTGTTGGCGAAACTGCAGCGAAGGTTAAGAAGCTTCGCAAGGCAGATCCATATAAGGGTAAGGGTCTACGTCTTGAGGGCGAAAAGATTCGTCGCAAGGCTGGAAAGGCAGGTAAGAAGTAATGGCAATCGGAGTTAAGGTCCGTAAGGGCAACGCACAAGTTGCGCGCGCTCGTCGTGCTTTCCGTCTTCGTAAGAAGATTTCAGGCACACCATCACGTCCACGCCTCGTCGTTTCCCGATCATCACGTCACCTCTTTGTACAGGTAATTGATGACACACAAGGTAAGACATTGGCTTACGCATCAACTATGGAAGCAGATCTTCGTAGCGCATCTGGTGAAAAGACAGATAAGGCTAAGAAGGTTGGCGCACTCGTAGCTGATCGCGCAAAGAAGGCTGGCGTCACAACTGTTGTATTCGACCGCGCTGGTTACAAGTACCACGGTCGTATCGCAGCTGTTGCAGATGCTGCACGAGAGAACGGATTGGAGTTCTAATATGGCTATTGAAACTACAACAGCTGCTCCATCAACTGGTGCTCCAGCTAGCAACGCAGGTGGCAAAGGTCGCGGCGAACGTCGCGAAGGTCGTCGTGATGATCGCGAACGCGAAAAGTCTCCTTACACAGAGCGCGTAGTTTTCATCAACCGCGTATCTAAGGTTGTAAAGGGTGGACGTCGTTTCTCATTCACAGCTCTCGTAGTTGTTGGAGATGGAAACGGTCTCGTCGGAATCGGTTACGGCAAGTCAAAGGAAGTTCCAGCTGCGATTGCAAAGGCTGTTGAAGAGGCTAAGAAGTCATTCTTCAAGGTTCCGCGCGTCCAGGGAACAATTCCTCACCCAGTACAAGGTGAGACTGCAGCAGGCGTAGTTCTTCTGCGCCCAGCTAGCCCAGGTACCGGAGTTATCGCCGGTGGCCCAGTGCGTGCAGTACTTGAGTGCGCTGGTATCCATGATGTTCTTACAAAGTCACTCGGATCATCTAATGCAATCAACATGGTTCACGCCACTGTTGCAGCGCTCAAGATGCTCGAGTCACCAGAGCAGATTGCAACTCGACGTGGTCGCCCACTAGAAGATGTTGCTCCTGCTGCAATTATCCGCGCTTCACAGCAGACAGTTGGTGCATAATGCCACGTTTGAAAATCACACAGATTAAGTCAACAGTTGGCAATAAGCCAGAGATTCGTAACACTGTTCGTTCTCTCGGTTTAAAGCGCATCAACGATGTTGTTGTTAAGGAAGATCGTCCAGAAATTCGTGGCATGGCAGTAGCTGCTCGTCACTTGATCAAGGTAGAGGAGGTCGAATAAAAATGACTCTCAAACTTCATCATCTTCGTCCAGCTCCAGGTGCTAAGAAGGCTAAGACTCGTAAGGGTCGCGGTGAGGCATCAAAGGGTAAGACTGCAGGTCGTGGTGGT
The DNA here is from genome assembly GCA_041303595.1 of Actinomycetes bacterium. Lineage (GTDB taxonomy): Bacteria > Actinomycetota > Actinomycetes > Nanopelagicales > Nanopelagicaceae > Planktophila. Next base: position 5,337 of record JBFYOW010000031.1, on the reverse strand, counting down.
AAGGGTACTCACGCTCGAAATACCGTTCGTATCGGTTTCGAAGGTGGTCAGCTTCCACTCGTAATGCGTCTTCCAAAGCTTCGTGGATTTAAGAACCCAGCACGCGTTGAATACCAGGCGGTTAACGTCTCAACAATCAACGCACTCTTTCCAAAGGGTGGCGATGTAACAGTTGCTGATCTCATTGCAAAGGGCGCAGTTCGCGATTCATTGCCTGTAAAGGTTCTCGGAAACGGTGATATCGCCGTCAAGGTATCTGTAACAGCACATGCATTCTCAGCATCAGCAATCGAAAAGATTGCAGCTGCTGGCGGATCAACAGCAACACTGTAGTAAATTTAAGTCAACCTAGTCGTCGTGTATTGATAGAGGGAGAAGATTGATGCTTAGTGCATTTGGAATGGCGTTTAAGACGCCTGAACTTCGAAAGAAAATCTTCTTCACTCTCTCAATCATGGCGCTCTTCCGCTTTGGCTCTGTTGTTCCAACACCTGGCGTCTCATATACAAATGTGAATGCATGTCTAGCTAATGCAGAGAATTCAGGTCTCTTCGGCCTCATCAACCTTTTTTCTGGTGGAGCGCTTCTTCAGCTCTCAGTCTTTGCCCTTGGCATCATGCCGTACATCACCGCTTCAATTATCGTTCAACTTCTTACTGTTGTAATTCCTCGCTTCGAAACACTGAAGAAAGAGGGACAATCAGGTCAGGCAACTCTTACTCAATACACTCGTTACCTCACAATTGGCCTCGCAGTTTTGCAGTCAACAGGTTTGATCGCAGTTGCTCGTACACCAGGTCGATTGATTTCAGGTTGTTCACTCCCAATCATTCCTGACACTTCATGGCAGCGCATTGTCACAATGATCATTGTGATGACAGCTGCAACATCTGTAGTCATGTGGCTCGGCGAGCTCATCACTGATCGCGGTGTCGGTAACGGTATGTCAATCTTGATCTTCACATCCATTGCAGCAGGCTTCCCAAGCCAGCTCTGGGCAATCAAGGTTTCAAAGGGTCTTCCAGTATTCCTCTTCGTTCTATTGATGGGCTTTGCAGTTGTTGCTGCAGTTGTCTTTGTTGAACAAGCTCAGCGCCGTATCCCGGTCCAATATGCCAAGCGCATGGTTGGACGTCAGGCTTACGGAGGAACATCTACCTATATTCCAATCAAGGTAAACCAGGCTGGCGTTATCCCAGTTATCTTCGCATCATCACTTCTCTATATTCCATCTCTGGTCGTTAACTTCACAAATAGCCAAGCTGGTTGGGCTGTATGGATTTCACGTAACTTGGTGAATGGCGATAACTGGATCTACATCACCGCTTACTCGGGCCTCATTATTTTCTTTACCTACTTCTATGTTGCAATCACATTCAACCCAGAAGAGGTTGCAGATAACATGAAGAAGTACGGTGGATTTATCCCTGGCATTCGCGCGGGTCGTCCAACTTCTGAGTACCTCACATACGTTCTCTCACGTGTGACAGCGGCAGGTGCGCTCTATCTTTCACTTGTTGCGATTATTCCAATCATTGCTCTCGTCGCTTTTGGCGCCTCACAGAACTTCCCATTCGGCGGTACAGCAATTCTTATCGTCGTTGGTGTTGGTCTTGATACTGCCAAGCAGATCGAATCACAGCTACAGCAGCGTTCATACGAAGGCTTCCTGAAGTAATGCGTCTCGTCCTGGTAGGTCCACCAGGTGCGGGTAAGGGCACACAAGCTCAATTCCTTGCTGCGCACTATTCGATTCCACATATCTCTACCGGCGATATCTTCCGTGCAAATCTCAAAGAGAACACGGCGCTGGGTCAAGAGGCTAAGGGATATATGGATGCAGGCCAACTAGTTCCTGACTCTGTAACAAATGCAATGGTGAAGGATCGCCTCACTTGGGAAGATGTTGCTAATGGCTTCCTACTCGATGGCTATCCGCGCAACGTCGCACAAGCAGAAGTTCTTCGCGCAATACTCGCAGAGAAGCGCACCCCACTTGATGCAGTGCTTGAACTATCAATCGCTGATGAATTAATCATTGGCCGCTTGTCATCACGTCGCACTTGTCGCGCATGCGGTGCACCATCAGGTCCAGAGGCGACAACTTGCAGCTCGTGCGGAGGAGCCGATCTCTACCAGCGTGAAGACGATAAGGCAGAAGTAATTGCGAAGCGCCTTGATGTATATGAAGAGCAGACTGCACCGATTATTCATTTTTATCGCACCGAGGGCTTGCTGATTACAATCGATGCCGATGGTGAAGTTTCTGAAATTACAGAGCGCGCTACATCAGCTCTCGCTCGCGTTAAAGCATAATCAGCGAGAGTTGATCTGATGGCAATCCAAATCAAAAACCTGGAAGAACTCAAGGTGATGCGCCGTGCCGGTCTTTTGGTCGCGCAGATACATCAAGCAATTCGTGAAAATATCAAAATTGGCATGACTACAGATGCACTCGATGCGATTGCTGTTGCAACAATTAAACGCGGAGGCGGAACGGCAAACTTTCTCAATTACCATGGCTATCCAAAATCAATCTGCGTCTCAGTCAATGATGAAATTGTCCACGGAATTCCAGGTCCAAGAATTCTCAACGATGGGGATGTCGTCTCTGTAGATTGCGGAGCCATCATTGATGGTTGGCATGGCGATGCTGCATTTTCTATTGGTCTTGGAACGGTTGACCCAGAAGATCAGAAGATGATGGATGTCTGTGAAGAGTCGATGTGGAGAGGAATTGCAGCTGGCTCACTTAACGCTCGTCTCTCCGATATTGGCCATGCAATTGAGCAATATGTAAATTCACAAGGCAAGTACGGAATCCTCCGTGAATATGGTGGCCATGGCATCGGAACCGAGATGCATCAAGAGCCTCATGTACTTAACTTTGGTCGAAAGGGTTTCGGGCCAAAGATCATTCCTGGTATGTCTCTTGCAATCGAACCAATGATTACCCGCGGCAGCGAGAAGACAAAAGTTTTAGATGATGATTGGACAGTTGTTTCGACCGATAGCTCTCGTGGCGCACATTTCGAACATTCATATGTCATCTGTCCCGATGGAAAACCCTATGTTTTAACAGCTTACGATGGAGGCCGCGAAAAACTTGGCTTACTCGGTATTGAAATTTCAGAACTTCTATAGCCTTTTCGATATCAAAACGTTATCAAAAACCCTCGTATTTGCTTTATTTTGCACATAACCTCTGCCGATGGCCCTGGTATTCAGGGTGCTACCCGTGATCATGGAGGATCTATGTTGAAGAAGAAAGTTGCCCTTGTGGCGACAGCTGCAGTAGCAGCGCTCTTGGTAGGAACAACTGGCCAAGCGCAGGCAGCGCTCAAGCCAGACTTTAAAGCAGTCGTAGGCGATGAATGTCTTCGCGTAGGTAAGAAGGCTGTTGGTCGTGGCGTTAACGGTACCGACCTCACATGTACAAAGGTGACTACAGGTTCATTCGCTGGATCACTCCGCTGGTGGTACCCAGAGGTAAAGCCATACGGTTCACTTGAATGGGTCTCGGCTTCAAGTATCGGTGGAGGCTACGGAACAACAGCGATCGCAATCGGTGATGCAATGAAGGCAGAAGGCCTTCTCAAGGATTACACCGTTACTTACCGTTCCAATGCACCTCTTGGACTCGGATATTTCTATGATCAGAAGAATCGCAAAGACCTTCTGATCATTACAGGTTTTGCAATGCCAGGTGGACTTGCAACAAACGGATCAAAGCTTTCAATCACAACTGCTAAGGCAGTTGCTGGAGTAATGCGCGAAGCAGAAGCTTTCGTAGTTCCAACTTCATCTAAGTACCGCACAATCGGTGACCTGCTCGCTGATATCAAGGCCAATCCAAAGTCAGTCGCAATTGGTGGCGGTAACTACGGTGGAGTCGATCACGTAACAGTGGCAACACTTGCAGCAACCGTTGGCGTTAAGGCAACAAGCCTTAACTACATCCCTTACTCAGGTGGCGGCTCACTCGTTCCTGATGTTATTGGTGGACGTGTTGCAGTTGGTGTCTCAGGAACTTCTGAGTTTGCTTCATATGTAGCCGCAGGAAAGATGCGTGCACTAGCAATCACATCACCTAAGCCACTTAAGGTTATTAAGGGCAAGACTCTCGTACAGCAGGGCGTGAACCTCACATTCGGTAACTGGCGTGGAATCTTGGCTCCAGCAGATCTCTCAGCTGCGGACTACCTCAACACACTTAAGATCTTTGACATCCTTCACTCATCACCTTCATGGAAGGAAACATTGGTCGCTAAGTCATGGATCGATGAGTATCGCAGCGGCGATGCGTTCCAGAAGTGGGTCAAGCAAGAGGACACCGAAATCATCAATGTTCTCACCGACTTCAAGCTAGTTAAGTAATCTGTAGAGAATCGAAGACAGATTAAAGATACGAAGTTGCCTCAAGGCGGAAAGAGTGAGCTCACATTTGTGGGCTCACTCTTTCTCCTTGGCTCTATTGTTCTCTGGGATACCTGGCGTACAGAACTCCCAGCTTTTAACCTGACTATTAGTCCAAAGGCTTTTCCATACGCGATTGCTGCTCTATTGATGACTCTTAGTGCAGCGTTATTTATCGCAATTCTCCGCGGAGATGTGGCGACCCCTGAAGGCGCTAGCCCTGGTGAACCAATCCAAAAAACAGATTACAAAACTTTTGGAATTGTTCTAGGATCACTTCTTACCTTCTTACTCTTAATTGAGCGAGCTGGATTTATTATCGCCGCTTCACTTACATTTTTTGGTATCACAGTTGCATTCGGAAATAAAAGGCACGGTCGTGCTGCGATTTTTGGAACCCTCTTTATTACCGTTGTTTACCTCTCTTTCACTCGTTTCCTCAATGTGCAGTTGCCTGCCGGAATCTTTAAAGGTCTCTAATGAGCAGTTTTAACTCTTTAATGGATGGCTTTGCCAGTGCATTGACTTTGAGCAATTTAGGTTTTGGACTTCTTGGAACATTCTTAGGAACACTTGTCGGAGTACTTCCTGGCATTGGTCCTGCTCTTGCAATCGCGCTGCTCTTGCCTATTACATATACTGTTAGCCCGGCATCAGCGCTCATTATGTTTGCGGCAATTTACTACGGTGCGATGTACGGTGGATCTACCACATCGATTTTGCTCAATACTCCTGGCGAATCCGGCTCTGTCATCACTGCTCTTGAAGGCAACAAGATGGCTCGTCGCGGTCAAGCAGGAGCTGCTTTAGCCACAGCTGCTATCGGTTCCTTTGTTGCGGGAACAATCGCAACTGGAATTCTGGCCTTCACAGCGCCCTCTATTGCGGACTTGGCAATCAAAGTTGGAGCAGCTGAATATG
>JBFYOW010000030.1:0-12432 GCA_041303595.1 Actinomycetes bacterium | reverse complement strand
TCAGTAGACCTCACTGCAGGAATCGTTCTTACCGAAACGGCAGCTGCCAAGGTGGCATCTCTCCTCGCGCAAGAAGGTCGCGACGATCTTTATCTGCGCGTTGCAGTTCAGCCAGGTGGATGCTCAGGCCTTCGTTATCAGCTTTACTTCGATGATCGCAATCAAGAGGGTGATATCACTCGTGAATTTGGCTCAGTCAAGGTAGTCGTCGACAAGATGTCTGATCCTTACCTTATGGGCGCATCAGTGGACTTCGTCGACACAATTGAGAAGCAAGGCTTCACGATTGATAATCCAAATGCACAAGGTTCCTGTGCATGCGGCGACTCATTCAACTAATTCGTTCGAATTCGCTCAATACAAGAGCCTTTCGCCAATTCCTGTAGTTAAATCCACCCATGAGAATTGGTGTTGCGGGTTCAGTCGGTCTTGATCATTTAATGACCTTTCCAGGTAAGTTCACGGATTCTCTCGTTGCCGGTTCGCTCGAGAAGGTTTCTCTCTCGTTCCTTGTCGATGGTCTCGAAGTTCGTCGTGGCGGATGTGCAGCAAACATTGCTTTCGGAATGGCGAACCTAGGTCTTTCACCAATTTTGATTGCTGCAGTTGGAAAAGATTGGGCCGATTATGAGGCATGGCTTTCGCGTCACGGCGTTGACACCTCGCACGTATTGATTTCAGAAACTCATTACACGGCACACTTCACTGTTACGACAGATACAGAGCTCAACCAGATTGCATCCTTCTTCCCGGGCGCCATGTCGGAGGCGCGAAACATTGAGTTGAAGCCAATTATGGATAAGGCAGGACGCCTTGATCTCCTTGTGATTTCGCCAGATGATCCAGAGGCGATGTTGCGACATACTGAAGTTGCTCTAGAAAACAATATTCCAGTTGCTGCCGACCCTTCGCAGCAGATGGCACGAATGTCTGGCGAAGAGATTAAGAAATTGATTGAGGGCGCCACCTACCTCTTGATGAATGAATATGAACGTGCTCTAGCAATTCAGAAGACCGGTTGGAGCGATCAAGAGATTCTGCAGAAGGTGAAGTATCGAATCATCACCCAAGGCTCTTCTGGTGCTCGCGTCGAAAGTATGGGCGGCGAAATTATTAAAGTTGTCTGTGCCAAAGAGAAGGCGAAGGTAGATCCAACCGGCGTTGGAGACTCTTTCCGCTCAGGTTTTGTTGCAGGTCTGGCATGGGGTCTAAGCCATGAACGTTGTGCGCAGCTGGGCTCGATGGTTGCTACCTACGTCATTGAGACGATGGGCACTCAGGAGTATCGCTTTACTCCAGCAGAATTTCTTGCTCGATTTACTGAGGCATATGGTGAAGCAGCAGCACGTGAAGTTGCACAACACTTAGCCGCGTAGCTCACCCAGAGTTTTCTTGAGTTGATCCGCTAAACCAATTATTCCTGACTGATTCATTCCTGCATGAATCGTCATGCGCAAATGACCGGTAGTCGGAAGGCCCATTGCACCAATGACATGACTTGGCGCTAAATCTTCGGCAGAGCAGGCAGAACCTGAATCGGTTGAGATGCCCAATCTGAGAAGCGCGCGGAGAATTTCCTCGCCCGAAAATTGTTCCACTATGACAGATAGGTAGCGAGAAGACTCATCCTTATCACCGATGACTCTTACTCCCTCAATAGTGCGCAAAATTTTTGCTAGCGTATTTCTCATCGAGAAAAGCTGCGCCTTTACATCCTGGAATTCCGTCAAAGCAATTGCGGCACCTACAAGAAGAGGAAGTGAGTAAGAACCAGGCGTCCTTATTGGCGCAATATGAGCGAGCGGGTATCTATAGCTCTGGGCATCATTGATGACTAGAAAACCAATTCCAGTTGGCCCGCCCCATGATTGTGCATCAAAAGTCGCAGCGGTGAAACCTTCCAGCAAGCCAGGTTCAGGGGATGTTCTAGTTCCGTCAAGAACAACTTTGGCAGACAGGGATCGCCAGTGAGAAAGTTCCTGATGGATTCCGGTCTCTCCGTTCTCGATCTGCAAACTAATCAGGTCATTGGGGGAGAGGTCTTCAGTTAGGGCGATAACTCCAGCGCCATCAACGGGAATTTGAGCAGTTGGGCCACTATGGGCTCTGGCAATTGCCCTAATTTTTCCAACGTCAATCGCCGAGGTCAGGAGACGGTTTTGGTCCGAGAGAAATCCATTGAGGGCCAGATGGTGCAGTAAATGGGGCTCACCGGTTACTTCGAGGCTGGTCGGTGAGACATTGAGAAAGTGAGCCAACTCTTCGAGGGCGGCGGCGCGGAGCCCAAGGGCTCGATGGCTAGCCTGGGAGAGTTTCTTTGGGTCAGCCCAACCCTGCTCCAGGGCGCTGAAAATCGCCTCCCGAACTCGAGGCGAGAGCGGGCCTTCAAAGGTGAAGTTATTTGTGAGGTGAGCCACCCGACGAAGGCTACCGTTAGCGGCTGCTACTACGCATATCCGCCACTATCCTTAGCACTATGTCTGCACCTAAGAAGCGCACCCTGACTGCATTACTCGGAGCATTTGCCGGCTCCGTCTTTCTCAGCGGATGCTCATTGAAGTCAAGCGATATCTCTGGCATGGGTTATCCAAAGAACACCACAAGCATCAACGACATTTCACTCTCGCTTTGGCAGGGTGCATGGATTGCAGCAGGTGTAGTTGGAGTGTTTACTCTCGTCCTGATTCTTTGGCCAGCAATCTTCCATCGTAAGAACGATGAGAAGAAAGGCGAATTCCCTAAGCAGACTCAGTACAACGTACCGATCGAAGTTCTCTACACAGTAATTCCATTTATCATCGTCGCAGTTCTCTTCTACTTCACTGTTGTTAAAGAAGATAAAATTGTTAATCCTGCAGCGCCAGCTCAGCATGAAATTACTGTTGAAGGCATCCAGTGGTCATGGCAGTTTGGTTACCCAGAAGCAGGCAAGGATGCGGTTGTAACCGGAACTCCGGAGAATCCTCCAACGCTATATATGCCGCAAGGCGAAAGCGTTCGATTCAAGATCACCGCAAACGATGTTGTGCACGGTTTTTGGATTCCTGCATTTATGATTCAGAAGCAGAACTTGCCTGGCGTAACAAATTACTTGCAATTTACTGCGAACAAGTTGGGTACATATCCTGGCCGCTGCAACATCCTTTGTGGTCGTAACCATACGCAGATGATTTTCAAGGTCAAGGTTGTAACACCAGAGCAGTATCAGAGGTATCTCAATACATTGAAGGCGGGCGCATAATGACTACATTCGCAGAACGTCCAACTGTTGCAACTCCTCGTCAAGGTGTTGAGCGACGAGAGTCCTGGGGCAGAGAGTTTGTAAAGACAATCACCTCTACCGATCACAAGCGAATCGGATATCTCTACCTCGCTACATCTTTTGCATGGTTCTTGGTTGGTGGATTATTAGCCCTTCTCCTACGCGCTGAACTCACACGTCCAGGAATGCAATTCCTCAGTAATGAGCAGTACAACCAGATCTTCACCATGCATGGAACAATCATGCTTCTGCTCTTCTCAACATCCCTCTTTGTGGGCTTTGCAAATGTGATTATGCCTTTGCAGATTGGCGCAGCTGATGTTGCTTTCCCACGCCTCAATATGCTTTCTTACTGGCTCTACTTCTTCGGTTCATTGATGACGGTTGGTGGATTCCTTACGCCAGGTGGAGCGGCATCATTTGGTTGGACCGCATATGCACCGCTTGCAAACTCAACATACTCTCCAGGAATTGGTGGAGACCTTTGGGTAATTGGCCTTACAGTCTCTGGTCTAGGAACAATTCTCGGCGCCGTTAACTTCATTACAACTATCTTTACAATGCGCGCGCCTGGAATGACGATGTTCCGTATGTCAATCTTCAGCTGGAACACTCTCCTGACATCAATTCTCGTACTTCTTGCTTTTCCTCCTTTGGCAGCGGCTCTATTAGCACTTGAATCCGATCGCCTATTCGGTTCGCATATCTTTGATCCGGCAAACGGTGGTGCGATGCTTTGGCAGCACCTGTTCTGGTTCTTTGGACATCCAGAGGTATATATCGTCGCGCTCCCATTCTTTGGTATCGCAACGGAAATTTTGCCGGTCTTTAGCCGTAAGCCAATCTTTGGTTATAAGGGATTAATTGCCGCAACAATTGCAATTGCCGCTCTCTCGGTTGCGGTCTGGGCGCACCATATGTTTGCAACAGGCCAGGTACTTCTTCCGTTCTTCTCCTTTATGACATTCCTCATTGGAGTTCCAACCGGTGTGAAGTTCTTCAACTGGATCGGAACTATGTGGAGAGGTAACGTCTCCTTCGAAACTCCGATGCTCTGGGTTATGGGATTCCTTGTCACATTCCTCTTCGGCGGTATTACTGGAATCATTTTGGCTTCACCACCACTTGATTTTGCTGTGTCGGCCTCGTATTTCGTCGTGGCTCACTTCCACTATGTACTTTTTGGAACCGTGGTCTTTGCAATGTTTGCCGGTTTCTACTTCTGGTGGCCTAAGTTCACAGGGCGCATGCTCAATGAACGCCTTGGAAAGATCCATTTCTGGACGCTCTTCTTCGGATTCCACCTCACTTTCTTGATTCAGCATTGGCTCGGCATTAAGGGTTTCCCACGTCGATATGCCGATTACTTGGCAAGTGATGGCTTTACGGGAATGAATATGATCTCAACAGCAGGGTCGACGTTGTTAGCGCTATCGATGATTCCATTCTTTATCAACGTTTGGATTACTCGAAAGAGCCCAATGGTCAACTGCGATGATCCTTGGGGTTATGGCTCATCTCTTGAGTGGGCGACAAGCTGTCCACCACCACGACATAACTTCACCTCAATGCCTCGCATTCGCTCCGAGCGTCCAGCATTTGATCTCCATCATCCACATATAAAGACAGAGGTTCTCTAACTCATGAAAGCTAATTGGCAACTCTTTTCAGGGTTATCTGTTTTCTACATCATTATGGCCGTCATTTACTGGTCTATTGGTGGCGAAGAGGTAGGCATTACCGGCATGATCCTTGCGGCAGGTCTTGCTGGAATGGTCGGCTTTTATTTATGGTTCACCCAGAAGCGAATCGGGTTTGATATCCCATCCGATGACCTTGAAGGTGAAATTGCAGATGATGCAGGCGAACTTGGTTTTTATAGTCCGCACTCATGGTGGCCGCTTCCAGTAGCAGTGAGTGCCACGGTGATGTCTCTTGGATTAATCATTGGTTGGTGGCTCACCCTTATTGCCTTCGCAGTTCTCGTTGTGAGCATTATTGGTTTCGTGACAGAGTACGAGAAGCCACTACCTGAAGCACATCACTAAGAGCCTTCCCTCCTTTAGATGAAGATCCTGGAGCGCTTTGCGCCTGGGATCTTTGTCGTTATCTGGAGCTCAGGGTTTGTTGTGGCCAAATATGCATTCCGCAATTCTGATGTGATCTTCTTTCTATCGATTCGATTACTGATTGCTGCCGCCATATTGGCTCTCATTACAAAGGCGCTAGGTCAGTCGCTACGTCTTTCTCGAAGAGAATTTCTGATCTCACTAGCTATTGGTATCGCACTACACGCCCTCTATCTAGGGGGAGTCTGGCAGGCGATTGCAGAGGGTTCTCCGGCGGGAATTGCCTCAGTGATAACTTCACTGCAACCCGTTCTTGTCTCATTGATTGCAATCCGATTACTTGGAGAGCGCCTTGCTCGCAATCAATTCATCGGACTTATCCTGGGTCTACTTGGCGTCATTCTTGTCTTAGAGCCGGCATTTGCTAGAGCAGGGGAGATGACCTTGCTTGCACTGGCACTTCTGACTCTAGCCCTTGTTGGTTCCACATCGGCAACTCTTACTCAGAAAAAGATCGGCACATCGATTCCATTGTTGCCAGGGACCACTATTCAATTTCTGATTGCTGGAGTGGTCTTGGGTGCGTACTCATTGGCAACTGGTAAGACTTATATTGCTTGGAACACCGAATCCATTTTGGCGATGACATGGGCAATAATTGTGACTTCATTAATTGCAGTTCTCTTGTTGATCTGGATGCTGACAAAGGGGAGTACCGCTAGGGTTTCAAGTCTGCTCTATCTGGTTCCGCCGATGACTGCCATCCAAGCACTCATACTCTTTGGGGAAAAGCTAAACCCCCAGGCAATCATCGGAATTTCAATGACCGCGCTGGGGGTTGCTCTAGTCCAAAAACGTTAGCTTGTGAAAATCATTCAAAAGCTCTTCGATTGAAAATGAATAACTAGTGGTGTCCTTCTAGCTCTTTGCGTTCAGTCTCAGTTGCCTTTGGAACGGCCACTGCATGAGCGCGAGAGATTCGATTGCGAATCTTATTTCTAATGGCTGCTGGTCGACGAACACCTGCCTGATCGAACTCTGGGAGTTCAAGTGGAGCAAGCTGTTCATGTGATGTCAGTGTCCATGCCTTCTCTGCTGAGATTGGTTCGTGAACCTCGACAAATTCACCATGCGGCAAGCGAACCAGGCGACCGGTCTCACGACCGTGGAGAACTAGTTCGCGATCAGCGCGCTGCAGTGAGAGACAGATTCGCTTAGTAACCACGAATGCAATAGGTGGCAGAACAATGACACCAATACGCGCAAACCACATCATCTGATTAATAGTTAGATCAAAGGTGGTAGCAATAATGTCATTTCCACCGTTAATGAGCGATACCAAGGTAAAGGTAAGAGCCATTGCACCAAGCGCCGTGCGGTTTGGTGCGTTACGTGGACGATCGAGCAGATGATGTTCACGCTTATCGCCAGTTGCCCAGCTCTCGATAAATGGATAGAGCGCAAGCAGCGTAAACATGATGCCTGGCAAAATCAGACCAGGAATCAGAATATTCCACGAGATGGTGTAGCCGAAGATGTAGGACTCAAGTGGTGGTGCCATACGCACGAGACCGTCGAGCCAACCCATATACCAGTCGGGCTGTGAGCCGGCAGAAATTTGTCCTGGCGTATAAGGACCGTAGAGCCAGATTGGGTTGATAGATGCGACTGCCCCAAGGAAAGCTGTCACACCAAAGACAATAAAGAAGAATCCGCCAGCTTTAGCCATGTAGACAGGCATCAATGGATAGCCGACAACATTCTTCTCGGTGCGACCTGGACCAGGGAATTGAGTGTGCTTCTGGTACCACACGAGCATCAAGTGAACTGTAATCAGAGCAAGGAAGATGCCGGGTAGAAGAAGAACGTGAACGGTGTAGATACGAGGGATAAAGGCAATACCAGGGAAGGCGCCACCGAAGGCAAAGTATGAAAGGTATGAACCTACAACTGGAAGAGCTTGAATAATCGCTTCAGCGATGCGGATACCTGTTCCTGAGAGAAGATCGTCAGGAAGTGAGTAGCCAAGGAAGCCTTCCACGATTCCAAGGGTCAGAAGTCCAACACCGATAACCCAGTTGAACTCACGTGGCTTGCGGAATGCACCTGTGAAATAGACGCGGAGCAAGTGAACAACAATGCCCACCATAAAGATCAGCGCAGCCCAGTGGTGAATCTGACGCATCAACAAACCGCCGCGAACCTCAAATGAGATATCAAGCGCTGAGGCATACGCGGCTGACATCTCAACACCTTGGAGCGGTACATATGCACCGTCATAAACGACTTCTCGCATGGATGGGTCGAACCAGAATGTGAGGAATGTTCCCGAGGCCAACAAGATAATAAATGAGTAAAGGCAGATTTCGCCAAGCAAGAAAGACCAATGGTCTGGGAATACCTTGCTTAGACTCTTCTTTAGATACTTAGCTGCGCCTGTGCGGTCATCGACAAATCCCGCAACATTTCCGGCAACTCTTTCGCGTGCTGTCATGATGATCGCTCCCAGAAGCTAGGTCCAACAGGTTCATTAAATGGTGCTTGTGCGATGAGGTAACCCTCTTCATCAACGGTAATTGCGAGTTGAGGTAGAGGACGTGCCGCAGGTCCAAAAATCACCTTAGCGGCGCGAGTAACATCAAATGTTGACTGGTGACATGGGCAGAGGAGGTGCTTTGTTGTCTGCTCGTAGAGCGCAACAGCGCAACCCATATGTGAACAAATCTTAGAGAAGGCGATGATTCCTTCATGTGTCCATGAGAGGCGCTCGGCATCGAGGTTAAATTCCTCGGGGCGAAGACGAATCAAAAGGAGGGCATCTTTTGCGATGTCGTTAAGTGAGTGGTGATCCTTGCCTTCAGCCAACTCAGGCAAAACTTGAGCTACTGCTCCAACCTCAAGATCTGAAGCCTTAATGCGACGGTCGCCCGGATCGGTTACGAGATATGTTCCTGTCTTCCAAGATGTCTTTGTGAGTTCATCTCCTGGAAGAGGTCCTAAATCGCGAAGCAGAAGAATTGGAGTAATTCCAGAGAGTCCAAGAGCTAGACCCATTGTGCGCTTAATAAGTGGACGACGACCAAGACCTGCAGTACTTGCTCCAGCTTTTACTGTCTTTACAAACTCAGCGCGATCTTCATCGTTAGAACGAAATTCATGACGCTGAGCAATTACTTCTTCATCGGGCATTAAATTCTTTGCCCAGTGAATGAGACCGGCACCTATAAAGAAGAGCGCAATTGCCATACCAAGACCGAGAAGGAGTTGGTGAACATTCTGCTCGCCCATTACAGGAATGAAAACAAAGATATCTTGTGGAATGAATACGTAACTCACTATTAGCAGCACGGTTCCGAGTGCAGATAGCAAGAAAAGAATAGCTACCTGTGTCTCAGCACGCTTTGCATACTTCTCGTCGAGATCTGCACGACGATGCACATGTGCTGGAAGCCCAGGATCCTTGATTGGTTCGAGTTGGTTAGACATTAATTATCTCGCTTTCATCGCTAACCAGACAGCAGCACCAATGAGCAGTCCGATTCCTAGAGTCCACGCCAAGAGTCCCTCTGTTACTGGACCTACTCGACCTAATGCAGCACCACCGAGCTGCGGTTCTGCTTCTACAGATTTAATCCACGCAATGATTGAAGCCTTCTCTTCAGGTGTAATTGTTTTATCACTGAAGACCGGCATTGCCTGTGGGCCGGTGATCATTGCTTCATAAATATGAACTGGTTGCACGCCCATCAAAGTTGGTGCGTACTTACCCTTTGTAAGTGCTCCACCTTGTGCAGCAAAGTTATGGCACATTGCGCAGTTAGTACGGAAAAGTTCACCGCCTTCTGCAATCGAACCATCTCGCTCATAGTTAAGGAGTTCATCTCCAGGAATTTCAGGTCCTGGAGCGAGGGATGCCACATATAGGGCTAGTGCATTTACTTGTGCAGGTGTGTAGACGGGGGTCTTGCGCATTGCCTGCTGGCTCATGTCGGCCATTGGCATACGTCCCGTACCTACTTGGAAATCAACTGATGCGGCGCCAACGCCGATAAGTGATGGGGCGACTACTCCGCCTTCGGCGTTAATGCCGTGGCAGGAAGAGCAACCCTTGAGGAATAACTGTCGACCCTCTTCAATAGCGGCAGAACGATCAGCTGTGGTCTGAGTCGTTGTATTCACTGCACTTGCTACCTGAAAGGTAGTTCCGATTGTGAAGAGAGCGAAGACCAAGAGAACTGGTCCAGCCGCACGATGGCGACGTAGGCGCGATAGACGCTTCACTGTATTCCTTTCCTTATTCATATCCATTGCTTAATTCATTTACTTTATTAAGTAAATAGCGGAGAAGAGGGCAATCCATACGACGTCAACGAAGTGCCAGTAATAAGAGACAACGATTGCTGTCGTTGCCTGACTCTGAGTAAAGCGACGAGCTTTTGCAACGCGGAGAAGAACGATAAGAAATGCAATCAAGCCTCCAGTTACATGGAGACCGTGAAAGCCGGTTGCAAGGTAGAAGATTGACCCATATGCATTTGAGGAAAGGGTGAGGCCTTCAGCTACTAGGTGTGCGTACTCATACACCTGACCCGCTACGAAGAAGCCACCCATCAAGAAGGTGAGAGCAAACCACTCTCGCATTCCCCATGATGAAATTTTAAGCAATGAACCCGTACGTCGTGCTTGATATCGCTCTGCTGCGAATACGCCGAACTGACATGTCACTGATGAGAGAACTAGGATTGTCGTATTGAAGACTGCAAAAGGAATGTTAAGAATTTTGGTTGACTCTAACCAGATCTCAGGTCCTTGCACTGCACGTGTAGTGAAATACATCGCGAAGAGCGCGGCAAAGAACATCAGTTCGCTAGAGAGCCAAACGATGGTTCCTACCGCGACCATATTTGGTCGAGTGATCTTGTGGTGTGTGCTGACATCGGTGCTGGTCATGGAGGTGATTATTCCCGATTTGCCCTCATAAAACCTACTTTAGGGTGGCCAGAACCACCCTTTTACGGGCAGAAATAAGGTGAAAAGGCTCACCTCTGATGGTTACAATTTAGCCATGGCGCAGACTCGAAATCTCAACATCGTCCTCTATTCAGATGATTCAACTGTCCGTGAGGCAGTCAAGAGCGCCCTTGGCCGCAGCCTTTCGCCCGAGATGGGTGACCACCAGATTCGCGAATTCGCCACCGCAGCTGCCCTTCGTCTCTACGTCGATGGCGTAAAGCCCGGTTCAAGCAATCCAATAGATCTCTTCATCCTTGACGGAGAGGCAACTCCTGAAGGCGGAATGGGCGTCGCTCGCCAACTTAAAGATGAGGTCTTTCATTGCCCTCCAGTTCTCTTGATTGTCGCCCGTAAAGAAGATGCTTGGTTGGCTGCATGGTCTCGAGCAGAGGCAAGCGTGACCCATCCTGTCGACCCATTTACCTTGGCGACAACTGTCGCAGATTTAATACGCACTCATCACGTTGCATCATTAGCACAGTAATTGCGGCTGCTAGATGTCACTTCTCTGGGGCGAATATATAGAACGTCTCGAAGTCGGCCTTGATCTAGAACCTAAAGAAGTGCAGTCGGTACTTCAAGCAATATTGGAAGATACCGCTGACATTGAATCCGTCAAAGCTTTCCTTTTGGCATTTCACAAGAAAGGCGAGACGGCAGAAGAGGTCTCCGCTCTCGTCGAGCAGCTCTATCTCAACTCAACGCCCATCTCCATTACAGAGCGAGCCGTAGATACCGTGGGAACCGGCGGTGACGGTGCACACACGATCAATATTTCATCGACCGCAGCAATTGTGACAGCGGCAGCTGGGGCTCGAGTTGTTAAACATGGCAGCCGGGCAGTCTCATCAAAGTCAGGTGCATCTGATTTTTACGGAGCGCTCGGAGTTGCTTATGACTTAGGTGCAGCTGGCGTCGAAAGAACAGTTCGAGAGCTGGGCATTGGTTTCTGTTTTGCCCCAGTTTTTCATCCAGCAATGAAGAACGCCGCTCCTGCCCGAAAAGCACTTGGCGTTCCAACGGTCTTCAACTTCTTGGGACCTTTAGCCAATCCGGCCAAACCAAAGGCGATCGCACTTGGCGTCGCAGATGATCGCATCCATCTCGTCATGGCACAGGTCATGACAGCAAAAGGATGCGATGGCTTTGTTTTCCGGGGAGATGATGGGCTGGATGAGATTACGCTCGATGGCACTACCTCGGTGCTCTCAATAGGTCGAGATGGAATTTCTAGTGATCGAATTGACGCCAAAGATTTTGGAATTGCAAACGCGCCAATTACTGCAGTTGTTGGAGGCGATGGTGCCGAGAACGCTGAAATCTCTCGTCGCATCTTGGCAGGAGAACGTGGAGCGCCAAGAGATATCGTCATTCTCAACAGTGCAGTGACGCTGGCTGCATATGAGGGCGAGTTAGATCTTTCACTTCACGAGAGAATCGAGAAAGCGCTCCCACGTGTTATCGATGCAATTGATTCAGGGAGAGCTACAGACCTGCTTCGGCGGTGGGCTGCTTTGTCGACCGAGATTTCTTTGGCGCAGTAAAGTTCAAAACTTCTTCCACAGTAAATATCTCGAAACCTGCAAGCCTCTCAAAGAGACCATGTAAAACATCTACAGTCGCCTTCGCATCTTCTAGCGCTCGATGATTGGGAGTAACTTCGGCGCCAAAAATTTGGGCCAAGGTTCCTAATTTGCAGTTGGGTGCCTCTTCGCGTGTAAGTGCACGGCGGGCGATGATTGCTGTATCAAATACCCGCATCGCAGGCCAAGGATGACCATGTAAACGCGCGGCGGCTTTGAGGAAGGAGAGATCAAAGGGGGCGTTCTGTGCGACAAATATTGTGGATTCATCGCCAAAGAATCGAAATAAATCTGGCAGAACTTCACCAATTGAGGGGGCGTTAGCAACAAGTCCATCATCTATGCCAGTAAGTTCGGTGATGTATGCCGGAATTGGATGACCGGGATTGATGAGAGTCGAGAAAGTATCCAGAACTTCTCCACCGGAAATCTTGACTGCGCCAATTTCAGTGATGCCCGCTCCTAGATGTGGTGCACCGCCGCTCGTTTCGAGATCTAGAACTAC
>JBFYOW010000029.1:0-12504 GCA_041303595.1 Actinomycetes bacterium | reverse complement strand
GGCATGTAACCTTTAGATCGCGCCATCGCAATCACTGAATCACGACATGATTCATAACTGAGTTCGCGCCACAAGTGTGTGATCTTTCGATAACCAACTGCCTTGAGGGGTGGGAGGCGAAAAGCGATCGGCATAAAAAATATGGAAATTTTGGCGAGCAAGCGTGAATCAAAGAAACTAGGTGGAACTTTTCCAGTTGGCACTTGATGCCAAAGCCCGGCAGGAGCCAGGGCGGTAACACTCTTTACCTTATCTGGTGCAACTGCGCCCATCTCAAGGGCAATCCACCCTCCGAGAGAGTTACCGGCGACATGCATTTCTGAGTAGCTCAATGTGGATTCAACTTCACGCACGATTGCCGACGCTAGAGAACGTGGATCGACCTTCTCTGAATCATGAATTGGTGAATCACCATGGCCAGGGAGATCAACGGTGATCACTGAAAAATGTGAGAGAAGTTTTGGAATCAAACTCTTCCAAATTGTTCCGGCTGAGCCCAAGCCGTGGACTAGAACTAACGCTGGGCGCTGTGGATTTTCGGTGAATAAATTTACTTTAATTGGCATAGAAAGTTCTCTCTTGGTTCTATGCCCGAGTTATTAACTGGTCATAATCAACTTTGATACAACGGTCCATAACAACTTGCATGCCTGCGGCTGTGCCTCTTTCGCTTACCTCGTCATTGATGATTCCGAGTTGAAGCCAGATAGATTTGGCGCTGACTGCAATCGCTTTATCGAGAGTTGCGGGGCAATCTTCAGATTTACGAAAGACATCAACTATGTCGATTGGCTCGGAAATCTCCGCTAACGATGCGAAAGTTTTCTGGCCTAAGACCTCATCAATAACCGGGTTGACAAAGAAGAGAGTGAAATGTGAATTGGCTTGTAACCAACGTGCTACTTGAAAGCTCGCTCTATCTTCCTTATCCGAAATGCCAACAATGGCAACATTCTTCGCTCCACGCAAGAGAGCCGTTACATCACTATTGGTTGGTGCGCTCCAAGGCATGGCGAGAGTCTAACCAGCGTGGATATGCGATGAAAGTTGAAAGGCTCTAAAGTTGAGCCATGGAGAAGATCTCAAACCCAGCAAATCTCGATGAAGCAAAGCTCGCAGAGAGCCTTGATCCACTTTCATATGAAGTTCTTCGCAAGGGTGCAACCGAGCGCCCATTTACCGGCGAATACACAGACAGTGACAAGGTGGGTTCATATCGCTGCAAGGCCTGTGGCAATGAGTTATTTAGATCAGAGACTAAATTCCACTCAGGATGCGGCTGGCCATCTTTCTACGCACCAACCCAGGCTGACTCTGTTCGCTTATTGGAAGATCGTTCTCTTGCTCCACGTGTTCGCACAGAGGTACGTTGTGGTAAATGTGATTCACATCTTGGCCATGTCTTTAAGGGTGAGGGTTATGACGTTCCCACTGATGAACGCTGGTGCATTAACTCTGTCTCACTGATCTTAGAAGAGAAGTAATGCTCGCTCGCCTTAAGTCCGAACTTCAAACACGGGCTCTATGGGTTCGCCAAATTGCAGTTGCCAGCCTTGCAGGGGCAACCGCATTTCTTCTTGGCGACTTTGCTGGCACGAATGGGGGAGTTGTTGCCGCAATCGTCTCAACACTGACGATCCGCATTT
This sequence comes from Actinomycetes bacterium, assembly GCA_041303595.1. GTDB lineage: Bacteria > Actinomycetota > Actinomycetes > Nanopelagicales > Nanopelagicaceae > Planktophila. The sequence goes on along the minus strand of JBFYOW010000029.1, from coordinate 10,858 downwards.
CACTTCACCGCTCGCTTCGCGAAGGTATTGGCCAAATTCTTGGAACGATTGTCGGCGCAGGTGTAGCGCTTGCATCAGTTACGCTCTTTGGATTTGGTTTTTTTGCCATCGCTATCACAATTTTTCTTTGTGCCGTAGCTGCACGAGCTCTTCGACTTGGCACAATCGCATCGGTCAATGTTCCGGTCGTTGCGATGATTATTATCGGACCAGGTCTCTCAGAAAGTACTGTTCTTCACAGACTAGGTGCAACTTTTATCGGCGCTGCAGTTGCAATCTTCTTTTCTTATTTCTCCCACCCAAATACTCCAATTGATCGCACTTACGACCTACTCAACAAATTAGGGCTGCAAGGCGCTGCGCTTCTGGCTGAGATGTCAGAAGGGGTCGCCTCTGGATATAGTCAGGAAGATGCTGGACATTGGTTGGCTCGTTCCCGCGCTCTCGTTCGCAAACTTCCAGAACTGCGAATGCAGATTGGTGAAGCGAAGGGATATACACGTTGGATTCGAATAGGCCAACGTGAAGAGGCCGAAAGAGCTTCGCTAGAAAGCTTGGCAATCGAACATACTTTGGTGCAGATTCGAGTGATAGCACGCACCCTTTTTGATGCATCCGTCGACTCAGGAGTTGCCGATATTGCGCGAAAAGAGACGGCCGTTGCACTTTCTGCTGCGAGTTACGCCCTCACCGCACACATCGAAGATCCTGAAGAGCTGATTGGCGTCAGCAAGAGCCCAACAGATGACTTGCGTGAGGCCACCAGCACACTCACTCAGAACCTGGTAGCAAGTAGCGCCAAGATTGAGCGCTCTCAGATTGTTAAGGGGCTCTCCCTCGTTTCTAGCATAGAGATCATCGCCGATTCGCTGGATTTGAGTTCACCTGCGCTCAATGACCGGGTAGAAGGGGCGTGAGGCGCCTAGTGGTCTTTTTCAAAACCCTCTGATACAGTTTCTTGCATACCCCTAGGGGTATGCAAAATAACGACTAAAAAGGGGTTTAAAAATGTGTTCACGAGTTCAGTGCAGCAAGTGCAAGAAGTACACCTGGTCAGGCTGTGGCGGTCATATTGATGATGCACTCGCAGGCCTCTCCGAAGATCAAATTTGTAAGTGCAATTAAGGTCAAAGGCGGAATAGAGCAATGGCTCGAGTTGTCGTATTAGGCGCTGGTATTTCAGGGCATACAGCCGCTCTACACCTTCGTCGGTCGCTCGGTAAGAATCATCAGGTCATCATGGTGACGCCGAATTCAAAGTGGAATTGGATTCCATCAAATATTTGGGTCGGTGTCGGGAAGATGAGTGCTGAGCAGGTTACCTTCCCGCTCGCTCCAATTTACAAGCGAAAGGGTATTGAGTTCCATCAAGCGTTAGGGACCTCAATTCATCCTGAGGGCGACAAAGATCATGCAAAGGGTTTTGTGACAATCAAGTACACAAGCCCCGAGAAGGCTGGCGAAGAAGGCCAGATTGAATATGACTTCTTAATTAATGCAACAGGGCCAAAGCTCAATTTTGCGGCAACTGAAGGTCTAGGTCCAGATGGACACACCGTTTCAGTTTGTACTTCAGGACATGCAATCGAAGCCGCTGCAGAGTTGAAGGAAGTTATTGCAAAGCTTAAAGCGGGGCAGAGGCAGCGCTTGGTCATCGGCGTTGGTCACGGAACCTGCACCTGTGAAGGCGCAGCATTTGAATATACATTTAATGTCGAGCACGAGCTCTCACTTGCTGGAGTTCGCGATCTCGCTGAAATTGTTTATCTCACAAATGAGTACGAGCTTGGCGATTTCGGTGTTGGGGGAATGTCATTTGCTCAACGTGGCTTCGAAACCAACTCAAAGCTCTGGACAGAGTCACTCTTTCTCGAACGTAACGTGAAAGCAATTTTGCAATCGCACGTATCTAAAGTTGAGGCAGGCGTTATCCATTACGAGCAACTTGATGGCGTAAAGCGCACACTCGAGTTTGATTTTGCAATGCTATTGCCGCCATTTCGCGGTGCAGATATAAAAGCATTCAATAAAAACGGTGACGATATTTCATCGGAGATATTCGCGCCGTCAGGGTTTATGAAAGTCGACGCCAATTACACACCGAAGCCTTACGAAGAGTGGAGCGCCTCTGATTGGCCAACTACTTATCAGGTGCCTGCTTTTCCAAATGTTTTTGCAGTTGGTATTGCTTTCGCTCCCCCTCACCAAATCTCAAAACCACGCACTAGTGTCACTGGAACTTTGATTGCACCTGCGCCACCGCGTACCGGAATGCCATCAGGTGTCATGGGCAAAACTGCTGCAAAGACGATTATCGATCAGATAAAACACGGCGCAAATGGCAAGGTTCATGGGGCATCTATGGCAAATATGGGAGCTGCATGCGTCGCGTCCGCTGGTGCTGGACTAACAACTGGTTCAGCCGCTGCAATGACAATGTATCCAGTTGTCCCTGATTATGAGAAGTATCCGGGCGTTGGTCGCTCCTCTAAGGACACATTTGGTGAAATCGGCTTGGCCGGTCACTGGATTAAATACATGCTTCACATCATGTTCATCTATAAGGCGAAGGCCAGACCTTTCTGGTTTTTGATTCCAGAGTAGGAGAGAGTTCATGGATAACTTTGCCGATTTGTCGGGTGCGCCGCGCCCAATCAAGAAGACTCTCAAGATGCGCAAGAACCCACTTTTTCAGTTCTGGCGCTTCATCAATCTCAACCTACGAATGGTTGCCATGATTTTTAAAGGAGATCACTAGTAATGACTGCTAAAAAAGATCCCACTCACGTTCTACAAGATGCCGATCAGATTGATGCAATCTCAAAGCGTCTTAAGCGTGCGCATGGTCAATTAGCTGCCGTGATTCGCATGCTTGAAGACGGCCGCAATTGTGACGAAATAGTTACACAGATGGCGGCAGTAAATAAAGCTGTCAATACCGCCGCTTTCACATTGATTTCAACGAGCCTCAAAGAGTGCATCGTGGAGAACAAGAACAATAATCATGCCGTCCAAGAGAAGCTACAGAAGCTCTTTCTGAGCCTCGCTTAATTACATAGAAATAGGTAAAAATGAAGAAGTTAATTGCCGTAATTTTCGCATCAACCTTAGCTCTCACCTCATGTGGTGGAGAAGCTGCAGCAGTCGATCTCAACCCTGTTGAATTTCAAGCGAAAGCTCAGGAAGCTGGTGTGATACTTCTTGATGTTCGCACAGCGGGAGAATTTGCTGCTGGCCATCTTGAAGGTGCAATCAATATTGATGTCGAAGGCATGAATTTTGAGGGCGAGATTGCTTCTCTTGATAACTCAAAGACATATGCAGTCTATTGTCAGAGTGGTCGCCGTTCACGAATTGCCATTGACACTATGAATAAAGCAGGATTTACCAAGCTCTTCAACCTCGATCAGGGTATTGGTAGTTGGCTAGCAGCTGGTTTGCCGGTCGTTGCATAAATGCGCATTGTCATAGTTGGGGGAGTAGCAGGCGGAATGTCTGCTGCTACCCGCATGCGCCGCTTAGATGCCGATGCTGAAATCATCGTGCTCGAAAAGAGCGGCCATGTCAGTTATGCAAACTGCGGCTTGCCCTACTTTGTTGGTGGAGTGATTGAGGAAGAAGAAGCGCTTCTCCTGCAGACTCCAGCATCTTTACATGCACGCTTTAAACTAGATGTACGGATTGCCACTGAAGTAACCAACATTGATCCTGCAGCTAAAACTGTGACTATAAAGGATTGGCAGAAGAGCCAGGAGTATGTGCTCTCGTACGACAAGCTCATTCTTAGTCCAGGAGCATCTCCTGTTGTGCCGCCAATTCCAGGAATCGAGCGTGCACTCACCCTTCGAACAGTTGAAGATGTCGAGAAGATTGCTGGACGGGTCAATGAAAAACCAAAGAGCGCTGTCGTAATTGGTGGCGGATTTATTGGTGTTGAAATAGCAGAGAACTTGGTGCATAAAGGCATTCCGACAACAGTTGTGGAAGCTGCCCCGCAAGTACTTGCTCCGCTGGATCCTGAGATGGCCACATTGGTCGCAAATGAGATGCGCAAACATGGTGTGAACTTGCATTTAGGGGTCAGTGCTAAAGATGTCACTCCAACTTCAGTGGTTCTCTCTGATGGAACATTACTTGATGCCGAACTGGTCATCATGGCAATTGGCGTTCGTCCTGATACCGGACTTGCAAAAAGTGCAGGATTAACAATCGGTACCCGTGGTGGAATCGAAGTTGATGATTTTAATCGCACAAGTAATCACCACATCTACGCAGTAGGCGATGCAGCCGAGAAGACAGATGCAATTGATGGCTCTGCCACCCTTGTGCCTCTTGCAAATCTTGCAAATCGACATGGACGTGTAGTTGCTGACCACATTGCAGGTCGAGCTACTCGCCCCAATAAAACTATTGGTACCGCGATCGTAAAAGTCTTCGACCTAATGATTGCCGCAACCGGTTGGAACGAAAAGCGACTTAAAGCAGCAGGACGTGACGTGATGGTCATTCATACCCATCCGAATAATCATGCTGGCTACTATCCAGATGCGAAACAGATTGCACTCAAGTTAATCTTCGATCCAAAGACAGGAGAAATCCTAGGTGGACAAGGCGTTGGTGTAGATGGTGTTGATAAGCGCATTGATGTGATTGCAACAGCGATCCGCGGAGGCATAACCGCACCAGAGCTTGCAGATTTAGAGCTTGCCTATGCACCGCCTTTTGGCTCTGCTAAAGATCCCGTAAACATGCTCGGCTATATCGCGGAAAATATGTCGAGTGGGTTACTTAAGACAGCTCAGTGGAATCAAACAGAAGAACTTCGCGCGGCTGGCTATCAACTTATAGATGTTCGATCTCCAAGCGAGTTCAAAGCAGGGGCCATTCCAGGGGCAATCAATATTCCGGTTGATGAAATCCGTGGCCGAGTTTCTGAGATTAAGCACGAACCAATCTTGGTCAACTGCCAAGTGGGCCAACGTGGTCACACCGCAACTATGTTGCTCAAAGAACTTGGTTTTGATGCAATCAACCTAGATGGTGGTTATCTCACCTATTCAAATTCACCAGCAGTAGCAAAATAGAGAGCCTGGGTTCTTCGGCAAGATGTTTGGCAAGAAGTAAGAGGTAATCGACGCCAAAATATGAACGTTAAAGATGCCTAGGCGTTAGCTATAAGAATGTAATGTAACGGCTATGAAAAAATTGAAGGTTGCGATAATCGGCGGTGGCCAGTTTTCATCTTCTTTTATCCATTTGTTTCAGGCACACCCTTTCGTTGAAGAAGTCGCTCTCGTCGAATTAGACCAAGAGAGACGCTCTGCAATTGCCGCAAAATTTGCGATTAACCAAACCTTTGCATCCCTCTCAGAACTCTGGCAGAGCGATTTTGATGCAGTGGCGATCTTTACCCCACGCTGGACTCACGCTCAGATTGCGCTCGAAGCACTTGAAAACGGTCGCCATGTTTACACGGCAGTACCGATGGGAATTACGCAGGAAGAAGTTTCGCAGCTCGTTGCAACTGCAAAGAGGACCAAACTTACCTATTTCATGGCAGAGACTAGTTTTTATTATCCCGCTGTTGTCTTCTCGCGGAATAAATTCAAGCAAGGCGAAATCGGGAAATTTGTTTATGGTGAAGGTGAATATCTACACGATATGTCACATGGGTTTAGCGATGCCTATGCTGCTAATGGTGGAGACGGATGGAAATCCACTGCAAGCTTTCCGCCGATGCTGTACTCAACTCACTCTGTCAGCACCATTCTTTCAATCACCGGGGCACAAGCAACTTCCGTAACATGTATTGGCATTAAGGACAATGCAGATGACGGAATCTTTGACGCGGATGTCAGTATGTGGAAAAATAATCAGAGCAACCAGATTGCTTTATTTGAAACCAGCGATGGCGGAGTAATGCGTATTGCTGAATTACGTCGCGTTGGGACTGCACCACTTGAATCAACAGTGCGTATGAGTATTTTTGGTACAGAGGGATCTTTCGAGCAGCAAGTTGGCTATGCATCATGGGCGACAAAGAATAGTTTTGACATCATCACCGATGAAATCGGCACTTTCTCTGATGTAGAAAATCCATATTCGCTCAAGCCTGACTACATCCCGCCAAATTTATGGGATGGCGGATTTGCTCGCGTCCACGATCGTTCGCAATTGCCAAAGGAGTTTCTTGGTCTCTCTAACGGCCACGGCGGATCACACCAATTTATGGTCGATGATTTCGTAATGGATGCCGTTGGCGAGCGAAAAGCCCCGATGGATGTCATAGATGCTGCCCGATTTACAGTTCCGGGTATTTGGGCCCACCAATCCGCCCAAATGGCGGGGCAAAAGCTGCATATTCCCCAGATCTGACCCCCAATACGGGGGCTTTCTACAGTTTTCGTGACCTTTTTGTTACATATAACTTCTGTTATTGGCACGAGCGCAGGCGTACATTTGCACCCGTCCAGGGAATTGACCCCTCAAAACCCGATGACCTTCGAAGGTACTACCTTGATAGAACTACTTAATAGAAAAGGACGATGATGTCAGAACAAAATAATGGCATGTCCCGCCGCACAGTGCTTAAGGGCGCTGCAGTTGGTGGATTAGGAATCGCAGCTGGTTCAACGCTACTAACAAGCTGCGGAAGCAAGGATGCGGGCCCAATGAAGTGGGGCGGTCGCGGACTTGAAGAATCTTCAGTTCAGTGGCACGAAGCTGTAGCAGCTTCGTTCGAAGAGGCGACTGGTACCAAGGTCACTCTCAACATGAACGATTCAAATGCTTTCCAGAACAACCTTTCACAGTACCTCCAGGGAACACCTGATGATGGTTTTGACTGGCAGGCTGGATATCGCATGCAGTTCTATGCAGATCAAGGTCTATTGGAAGATGTTTCAAGCGTCTGGGATGAAATCGGTGGCCAGTTCGCTGAGTCATACAAGATTGCATCAACAGCAGCAGATGGAAAGCAGTACTTCCTTCCAACTTCTTGGTACCCATGGGGACTTCACTACCGTAAGTCAACAATGACTGAGCTCGGTCTAGATCCAGAGAACATCGCAACTTGGGATGATTTCATGAAGATGCTAGAAGCAACAAAGAAGAAGGGCCTCATCGGCTACGCACTTGGCGACAAGGGTGGCTGGGAAGCAATGGGAACATTCGACATCCTCAACGCTCGTATCAATGGGTACCAGTTCCACGTTGACCTCCTTGCAGGTCGTGAGAAGTGGACCGATGCGAAGGTTGCAGAAGTCTTCAAGTACTTCGAGATGATGATTCCTTACATGAATACAAACGTTCTCGATATTTCATGGGAAGGCATGCGCGATCTTCTACTTCAGAAGAAGTGTGGTGCAATGATGATGGGTTCATGGTTCTCAGGTGACTTCAAGACACTGTCACAGGCTGACTATGACGATCTATGGATCGTTCCATTCCCAGAAATCAACCCAGAGCATGGTCGCGACACAATCGATGCACCTATCGATGGTCTCTGCGTTGCTGCAAATGGTGAGAACCCAGAAGGTGGAAAGGCGCTTGTTCAGTGGCTTGCTTCGAAAGAAGGAATGCAGGCACGTCTTGATTCAGGCAATACATTCACATCTGCAAACAACGGCCAGGATACTTCAAGCTACGATCCATTCCAGAAGCAGCAGCTTGCTGTTATGGGCGAAGCTAAGTACATCACTCAGTTCCTTGATCGTGACACTCGTCAAGATTTCGCGAACCCAGTTGTTGCACCAGCAATCCAGAACTTCCTACGCAATCCAAAGGATATTAACAAGATCCTTGAATCTGTTCAGGAACAATGGGATGCACTTCCTGCTCTTTAATTCATAGAAGTAATGTGAGTTTTAAGATAGGATAATCATTATGACAACGACGGCGACGAACACACCAGTTCGTCGCCGTCGTTCATTTTCTCGCAAGGATCGATTAACTCTCTCTGCATTTGTTGGAATACCAACTGCTTTTCATATTCTTTTAGTGTGGGTTCCCGCGATTGGAACCATCGGACTTTCATTTACATTCTGGACCGGTATCCGTATCTCAGATATCAAATGGGCTGGATTCCAAAATTACAATAATATTTTTACAGGCACTCCAGTCTTCTGGGATGCGATCTGGCACAACATAATTTGGTTGCTCTGGTTTGGTTTGATTGCAACACCACTAGGAATTCTTCTCGCTTACCAAATTGATCGAAAAATTCGTGGACATCGTTTCTATGAATCAGCTTTCTTTGTCCCTGTAGTTCTATCGCTCGCAGTTACCGGAATCATCTGGAACTTCATGCTGCAGCCAGGTGGCTTTGTGCAAGGAATCATGGGTCGAGATATCTCAAATCCGATTTCTATCTATGGTAACTATGACATCAACACCTATGTGATTCTCGGAATCGCTTCATGGCGCCATATCGGCTACATCATGCTGCTTTACTTATCAGGCCTTAAGTCCGTTGATCCTTCATTGAAGGAAGCTGCCGCTATCGACGGTGCCACAGAATGGCAGACCTTCCGTAAGGTCATTCTGCCTACTATGAAGCCGGTAAACATAATTATTATCGTAATTACTGTGATTGACTCACTTCGAGCCTTTGACATCGTCTACATGATTTATGGGTCCAGTACGGGCTGGCCAATTTTAGGTATTTTGGTCTTCCAGAATATCTCTGGCGGAGGAATGTCGATGAAGGGCGCTGCATATGCAGTAATCCTCTTCGCCCTCTGTATCGGCCCAATGATTGCTTATCTCAAGCAAAGCTTTACGGAGGATGTTAAGTAATGACAACTCTGATACCTGAGAAAAAGTATAAGAATACTCAGAAGACAAAAGATCGATTCATCTCAATCTTTATCGGTTTTTTTGCTCTAGCTTGGTTATTCCCGATTGCATGGACTATCTGGAGCTCGCTCCGACCATATAACGATGTCATTGCAAATGGAGTTTTCTCGGTTCCAGATACTCTCAATCTTGATAATTACATTAACGCCATCCGTTTAATGAAACTTCCGATGTACCTGACCAACTCATTGTTGATCACAATCCCGGCGGTTATATTGACGCTCGGATTCGGTTCACTTATTGCATTTGTTGTCTCACGCTACTCATTTAAGTTTAATGTTGCGCTTCTTTTGTTCTTCACCGCGGGTAACTTGCTTCCACAGCAGCTCGTCTTTATTCCACTCTTCAAGATGTATCTATCAATCGGTGATTTCTTCGGTAACCGCGCCTTGCTCTATGACAGCATCCTAGGTGTGGTACTTATCCACGTAGCTTTCCAATTGGGCTTTGCGACATTCGTTCTCTCTTCTTTCCTCAAGACAATCCCGAAAGAGATCAGCGAATCAGCGATGGTTGATGGCGCTTCTGTCTGGGTCCATTTCACAAAGATTATTTTGCCGCTTCTTCGCCCACCATTAGCGTCTCTAGCTGTTCTCATGTCTACCTGGATCTATAACGACTTCTTCTGGGCGCTGGTATTGATGAAGTCAGATTCAAAGCGACCTATCACTTCGGCGCTTGCGCGCCTCCAGGGTGAGTTTGTTACAGACTTCAATCTCTTGGCTGCCGGTGCGATCGTTGCAGCGCTGCCAACGCTTATCGTATTTTTCGTCCTCCGTAAGCAGTTTGTCTCTGGCTTAACTGTTGGCTCAACCAAGGGATAATTTCTCAATCCTTAGCCTTAAATAGCCGATTTTTCATTTCACGCCTAGCCCTTTAGACTGCATCCTCTACCAGCGCCCCCCTAGCTCAGTCGGTAGAGTGTTTCCATGGTAAGGAAAAGGTCACCGGTTCGATTCCGGTGGGGGGCTCGCAGTACATAACTGAATAAGTAAGGTCTTGGCGGGGTAGCTCAGCTTGGTAGAGCAAGCGGCTCATAATCGCTGTGTCGTGGGTTCAAATCCCGCCTCCGCTACAAGGTTTTAAAGCAATTTTGCCCAGAACTGTGGCCTCAGGTAACCTGAGCCCACCAACCACGAAGGAGTAACACCATGGCAAGTAAGAGCGCGGACGTTCGTCCAAAGATCACCATGGCATGCGTGGATTGCAAAGAGCGTAACTACATCACTAAGAAGAACCGCCGCAACGATCCGGACCGCATGGAGCTCAAGAAGTTCTGTCCACGTTGTAAGTCTTCAACTCTTCACCGCGAAACTCGCTAATGATTAGCCCGGATTCAATCGGGCGTACCTTTCCTGGTACAGAGTCAATCACTATCTCTCAATCTCAAATCGATGCCTTCTGCGCTATTGTCGGCGAGAGCGATACAACTATCGCGCCCCCAACTTTTTCTATTCGAATCTCCCTCGATCAATCCGAAGCAATCCTTACCAGCCCAGAAGTTGGAATTAAATGGGATCGACTTGTTCATGGGGATCAGAAGTTTGATATCAAGCGCCCACTTAAGGCCGGAGATGTAGTTACCTGCTCATCGACTATCGAGAGCGCCCGCGAAGTTGCTGGCAATGAAATCATCTCAGTACGTTCAGATATTTCAACCGCAGATGAACTCTTGGTTTCATCCTGGTCGACTCTGGTGATTCGTGCATGATTAAAGACCAGGTAATCGACGAGAAGGTTTACTACGTAAATCGTGCACTATTGAAGCAGTATGCCGATGCAAGTGGAGATCAAAATCCAATTCATCAAGATGAATTTTTTGCTAAGTCGGTAGGGCTTCCTGATGTGATTGCCCATGGCATGTTGACGATGGCGTTGGTTGGCAAATATGTCTCTGATTTAGCAGGCGGATCAGCAAATGTGCTCGAACTCGGAGGACGTTTTACAAAGCCAGTCATTGTTCCTGCTGGTGAAGATGTTGATCTAACGGTCTCTGCAACAG
>JBFYOW010000028.1:0-12812 GCA_041303595.1 Actinomycetes bacterium | reverse complement strand
TTCGATGATCACTTATTTGAGAGAACTTTTGGTCAACTCTCAGGTGGAGAGAAGCGTCGAGTTGGATTAGCGAAGTTGCTGATCGATGATGTCGAACTTGTATTACTTGATGAGCCAACGAATCACCTTGATGTTGAGGGAGTTGCTTGGCTAGCTCAATACTTGAAGAAGCGTACTGATCTTGCTGTTCTTGTCGTCACTCACGACCGATGGTTCTTGGATGAAATCACAGACCGAACCTGGGAAGTTGTACAAGGAAATGTTGAAGAGTATGACGGCGGTTATTCTGCATTTGTATTGGCAAAGGCAGAACGATCGAGACAATCTGCAGCAACCGAAGCGCGACGAAATAACCTCATTAGAAAAGAGTTAGCGTGGTTACGTCGTGGCGCACCTGCTCGGACGACAAAACCAAAGTTTCGAGTTGATGCCGCCAATGAATTGATTTCTGCTGAACCAGCCCCACGTGATGGAAGCGAACTTCTTAAGTTTGCTCTCAATCGTCTCGGTAAGACTGTTCTCGAAACCCAAGATATGCAGGTTAAGGCAGGCGATAAAGAGTTGCTCTCGCATCTGACTTGGAATATCGGCCCAGGTGATCGAATTGGAATCATTGGAGTAAATGGAGCCGGTAAGAGCACCTTGATGAGAGTCCTTGCTAGTGAGTTATCTCCGGCAGCAGGAAAACTAGTCACTGGAATAACAGTGAAAATAGCCTTCCTTACGCAACATCTAGACGAGTTGGATCCAACGTGGCGCGTGCTTGAAGCAGTGGAGAATGTCGCTCAATATGTAGAACTCGGTAAAGGCAAAACACTTTCTGCCTCTCAACTCTGCGAACGACTGGGCTTTGATCGTGATGGTCAGTGGACTCCTGTCGGAGATCTATCTGGCGGCGAACGTCGACGATTGCAACTTACGCGCTTATTAATGGATGCACCGAACGTCTTGATGTTAGATGAGCCAACAAATGATTTCGATATCGAGACCTTAACAGAATTAGAAGATCTCCTGGATTCTTATGGCGGAACCTTGCTTGTCGTCTCACACGATCGCTATTTCTTGGAGCGAGTCTGTGATCGATTTGTTGGTCTCCTTGGAGATTTACAGTTGCGTGATCTGCCTCGTGGCGTGGATGAGTATCTTCAACTTCGCAATCAGCAGTTGTCGCCATCTCAAAGCACAGGCGGCAGCGGAAAGAAATCAAATGCAGCCGAAGAACGTCAATTAAAGAAAGATTTAGCGCGAGTAGAACGTCAGATTGAAAAAGGCAAGGCAGAGGTTATTCGCCTTACTGAAGAGCAAGAAACCGCGGCTACAAATCCTGCAAGGCTAATTGAAATTTCGGAAAGCCTTGAGAAGATAAGTAAAGAACTTGCGAGCAGAGAAGAAGAGTGGCTTGCGATTACGATGGCGCTTGAAGGATAGAGATGGCATCAAAAGAGCACCAACGTCTCGATATCTTGGCGACTATCTCTGGCTTGATGATTGCTCTGCAAGCGCGCGCCAATGGCGAACTTTCTTATCGCCTCGATAATGGGGTGCAAGCAGCGCTGATCTCATTCGGTTCCGGATTAGCCATCATTGCAGTGATTGCACTTTTCTCTCCTTCGATAAAATTAGGAGTGAGAAACCTGAAAGGAGCCGTTGCGAAGCGAGAGATTCCTACATGGACTCTCTTTGCCGGCGCACTCGGTGGAACCTTCGTTGCAATTCAGACCCATGTAGTCCCTGTAATAGGCGTGGCTATTTACTCTGTCGCCTCTATCGCCGGTCAGACAGCTGCTTCATTATTGGTGGATCGCCTAGGCATTACCGGTGGTGGAAAGAAGAGAATTACATTTCGCCGTACAGCGGCCGCACTCTTTACCGTCTTTGCTGTTTTTATCTCTGTTCTAGATCGAATTGAAGCCTCTGACTTGGCGTTCTTTGCCGTCTTCCTGGCGGGCGTAGCTGGCGCAGTAGTTGGCGTGCAGAGAGCACTCAATGGGCAGATCAATGAGCATTCTCATCAAAGTTATACGACATCTCTGCTCAACTTCTTTATGGGAACGAGCTTTCTCTCCATTTTTCTTTTATTACTGATTATTTTCGGAGATACAGGCCTCTCACCTTTGCCTACCGGTCCTTGGTGGATCTACACCGGTGGAGTAATCGGCGTTATCTATATCGCCTTTACCTCAAAAATTGTGCAACACCTTGGAGTCTTAACCTTTACTCTCTTCAGTGTTGGCGGCAATCTCTTGGGTTCACTCTTGATTGATTTAATTTCACCCACCGAAGGCGTGCGAGTTAGTTGGTATTTAGTAACCGGAATCGCAATGACTTACTTGGGAGTTATCGTGGGCGGCGTGAATAATTCACAAACACGGAGATTGCAGAAGCAATAATAAAGAAAGCTGCAATACCGTAAGAAGAAGTCTTAACCCAAGGCAATGAGTGAGCGTAATAACCTGCGAGAGTGATACCCGCTCCCCAAAGGATTGCTCCGATGATATTTGCCGATAAGAACTTGTAGTAGTTCATCATTGATGCACCTGCAATAGGTGGCACAAATGTACGGATCCATGGGAAGAATCGGGCTGCGATAACCGCCCACCAGCCTGTCTGTTCGTAGAATCGTTCTGCATTCGCAACCATCTTTACGACGCGAGGTGATTGGTGTTTATCAATATAAGGGCGACCAATTACTCGTCCCAAGACAAAACCAACCTGATCGCCAAAGAATGCTGCCGCCACGATAATTGCCACCAAAAGGGCGATATTTACATTGCCGTGGGCTGCTGCCACAAGTCCCGCGCTAAAGAGGATTGAATCTCCCGGCAAGAAAAATCCAAAGAGTAAACCAGTTTCAATAAAGACAATCGCTCCAATTAGTACATAGAGCACGACGGGAGCTAAAGATGAGAATTGGCTATCGAAGGAGGCGGCGTAAGAAGTCATGGCTTAGCGAAGTGAAATCTGCTTCACCGCCGCTGCCACCTTGGTGACAACTTGAGCATCGAAGACGCTTGGGACAATAAATGAGGCATTGAGTTGTGAGCTCGAGACGCAATCTGCAATTGCCTCTGCCGCGGCAACGAGTAGTTCATCTTCAATCTTGCTCACTCCAGCATCTAGAAGCCCACGGAAGATTCCTGGAAATGCAAGAACGTTATTGATTTGATTTGGCTGATCGCTACGGCCGGTTGCAACCACAGTTGCATATTTACGCGCAATGGCAGGATCAATCTCTGGGTTTGGATTTGCCAGAGCGAAAACGATTGCACCTGATGCCATAGAGGCAACATCTGATTCATTAATTACATTTGGCGCGCTTACACCGATAAATACATCAGCTCCTGCCATAGCGGCATGGATGTCTCCCTGAAAGTTATCGTGATTTGAGTTATCGATAAACCAGCGACGCATAGGATCTTCACCTTGTGAACCTTTATGGATTGCACCATCGATATCGAAAGCGGTGATGTGCTTTGCTCCACTAAGGACAAGTAAACGAGCAATTGCGGTACCAGCGGCACCGGCACCGCTCATGACGATCTTTACCTCTGAAATTGATTTGTTCACTAACTTCAAAGAGTTACGAAGTGCTGCAAGGACAACAATTGCTGTTCCATGTTGGTCATCATGAAAGACGGGAATATCAAGAAGTTCACGTAGACGTGCCTCAACTTCAAAGCAACGTGGTGCAGAAATATCTTCAAGATTGATTCCGCCATAGACCGGTGCAATTAATTGAACTGTTCGAACAATCTCATCAACATCCTGAGTATCGAGGCAGACTGGCCAGGCATCGATATCGGCAAAGCGCTTGAATAGAACTGCTTTTCCCTCCATCACTGGCAAGGCGGCGGCAGGGCCAATATTTCCTAAGCCCAGTACTGCAGATCCATCTGTTACAACAGCAACGGTATTGCGCTTCATGGTGAGGCGACGGACATCCGATGGGTCATCAACAATGGCCTGACAGATTCGAGCAACACCTGGCGTGTATGCACGAGAGAGATCGTCGCGAGTCTTCAATGGAACCTTTGAATTAATCTCGAGCTTGCCACCGAGGTGGAGAAGAAAGGTACGGTCGCTTACTTTACGAACGGTCAGTCCAGCATGTGCTGCAAGAGCGGAGTTAATTTCTTGTGCGTGGTCTTTATCGACCGTATCGCAGGTAATATCAACGACAACGCGATCTAAATGGGACTCAACAACATCGAGAGCTGTGATTGTTGCGCCAGCATTGGTGACTGTTGCGGTGACTAGAGCAACTGGTTGAAGTTCAGGAGCGCCTTCAACACGAATTGTGATTCCGTAACCGGGGGATGTGGAAGCCATTACACAACTCCGTAGAGGCGATCGCCAGCATCTCCGAGGCCAGGGACGATATATCCATGTTCATTGAGCTTCTCATCGAGGGAACCGGTTACCAGAGTTATTGGGACACCTGAATCTTTAAAGGCATCTTCAACCACTTTGATTCCTTCGGGAGCAGCAAGTAAGCAGATTGCTGTGATCTCAGTAGCGCCACGTTCGATGAGGTACTCAAATGCAGCAACGAGAGTTCCGCCAGTTGCAAGCATTGGATCAAGGACGAAACAGTGGTGACCAGAGAGATTTTCTGGAAGACGATTTGCATATGTGCTCGCCTTTAACGTCTTCTCATCACGAACCATGCCGAGGAAACCAACTTGAGCAGTAGGAAGAAGTTTTGTCATTCCCTCAAGCATGCCTAGCCCTGCACGAAGAATTGGAACAACAACTGGACGTGGTTCTGCCATCTTGAGACCAGTTGTCTCGGTAACCGGAGTCTTGATCTTGACCGTTTCGGTCTTTACATCGCGAGTTGCTTCGTATGCAAGGAGAGTTACGAGCTCTTCAACAAGTCGGCGGAAAGTGGGCGAATCTGTGCGCTCATCACGGAGAACAGTTAACTTATGAGAGATAAGCGGGTGATTGGCGACGTGTACTTTCATGGCTCCAACCTTACCGATAAAGTCGGGCTATGCAGAATAACGAGGAGCTGATGCGCCTGGCCATTGATGTGGCTCACAGTGCAACAGATGCGGGCGATGTACCGGTCGGGGCCCTGGTTATCAATAGTGATGGAATCGTTGTTGGAAAAGGCTTTAACGAACGTGAGGCCAATAACGATCCCACTGCGCATGCAGAGATTGTTGCGATTAGAAGTGCCGCTGCTCGGCTACAGAAATCTCGCCTAGATGGTTGTACCTTGATTGTGACCCTAGAGCCATGTGCCATGTGTGCCGGCGCGATTGCGCAATCGCGAATATCTAAAGTTGTCTTTGGTGCCTGGGATGAGAAAGCGGGCGCAGTTGGATCGGTCTGGGATGTCTTACGTGATCCACGCTCTATCTTTAAAGTAGAAGTTCAAGCAGGAGTTCTTGAAGCAGAGTGCGCTGAGCTGCTTACCAACTTTTTTAAAGATAAGTAGGCTATAGAACCAGTTCGTAAGATGGATTGAGAATTACCAGTGTTCCATCTTCCTCACCGACCATACCTTCGGCACGAATCTCCATTCCAACTTCAAGGCCAGCAATTTCACGACGGCCCAAGAAGTTGAGAGTGATTCCACCTGTCTCATCCCATACCTCTACTTGAAGTGTTGGTGCGCTCCCACGCGGAGCGGTAGAGAGCGAGGTTACGCGGCCTTGAACATGCGCGCGCTTACGCCACTCAATCTTTCCGATTGGAGTGATGTGTTCGGCGTAATGGCTTACTGGTGTAAATGGCATATCAGCACGCTGTGGTGTTGCAACGGCAGTTACTGCCGGAGTTGGAGCAACTGGCGCAACTGGTACTGGGTCGACAGCTTGACCAGAGATGATGTTGTTAACATCGAAAGGAATAATTGTTGCGACTACTCGCTGCAATTGTGAAATCGGAGCCGCAATTTGTTCTGCAGTTTGATCGTGGAGAAGTCGACCTAAGAATCGAGAGTACGAACGACGCGGTAGCAAGAGGGTGAGTTCGACATCCGGCTTCTCTGTCTTTCGAATTGCATAATCAACTGCAGAGTTCGCGATACGACGATCTGGGCAGTCGATCAATTCAAGCTGAACATCTTCGAGTGCCTCCGATTCGGCCCACGCGGTCTGGATATCTTCGGCATGACGATCATCGATAACAAAGTGAACTGCCTTGATTTTATGTGGCTTGAGGCTACGTGCGTAACGAACCGCTCCAACTGTTGCAAGATCTACGTTATCTACCAAGATTGTTACGTTGTGACGGGCAATCGAGGTAGCTCGCTCATGACTTTCTTTAACTTTCAAAGCTTCTTGTTCGCGGACATACTGGCGACGGAATCGAAGGAAAATTGCCACCATAATTGGGGCGGTAACCAGGACTAACCAAGCGCCTTCAGTGAACTTCACAATTGAGAAGATGATGACGATTATCAATGAAACAGATCCAGCCAACGCATTGATTACCACCTTGATACGCCATCCTTCAGGGCGAGTGCGCAGTGAATGCTTTGTCATTCCAAATCCAGCCAAGGCAAAGCCAGTAAATACACCAAGGGCATAGAAGGCAACGAGATGCTCTACCGATCCAGCGGTAATAAATACTAGGAAGAGCCCTCCACCTGCGAGGAGCAAAATTCCATTTGAGAATGCAAGACGGTGACCACGCTTCATTAGTTGACGTGGAAGGTAGCCATCGGTTGCAACGAAGTTACAGAGCAACGGGAAGGCACTGTAAGTTGTATTCGCACCAGCAAAGAGAATAAGCATTGTTGCCAGCTGAACCAAGATAAACATTACGGTTCCGAAAGCGCCTTCACCAACAGCGGCTTTAGCAACCTGTGAAATCACTGTTGGCGCACCTGATTCGTAAGGCACAGCATGAATATGGCTAGAGAACCATGAAATTCCGAGAACTAGTGAGCCAAGGAGAACGCTCATGATGACAAGGGTGCGCTTTGCATTGACATGCTCTGGAGCTTTAAAGAGGGCAACACCATCAGAGATTGCTTCAAGACCCGTCAGCGAAGATCCACCATTTGCAAAGGCGCGGAGCAAGATAAATATTGAGGCGGCCGTTAAGAGACCTTGTGCTTCGCCAATTTCGACAGCGCCAGGTGCATATGGATCGAGCATTGGAAGCGTTCCATTGATGAGGCGCCAAGTTCCCATTGCAAAGACAATAAACATTGTGCCAACGAAGAAGTATGTTGGAAATGCAAAAGCCTTACCAGCTTCTTTTACTCCACGAAGATTTCCGTAGGTGAGAATCGCGATAACCGCAACAATCATATGCATCTTCCAAGGAGCAGCCTCTGGGAATGTTGAGATAATTGCAGCAACACCAGCTGCAGATTGAATTGCGAGCGTTACAAGATAGTCAAGCATGAGTGCAACCGCTGCGACCTGTGCGGTAACCGGGCCAAAGTTATCTCGCGCAACAATGTACGCGCCACCTGTCTTTGTATAAACATCAATCACGTTGCGATACGACAAAGTAATCAGAATTAAGATTCCAATAACAACTGCTGTCATCGGCATGATGATTCCGAAAGCTGCCAAACCAAATGCTGGTAGAAGAGCAATCAAAATCTGTTCTGATCCGTAGGCAGATGAAGAGATACAGTCTGAGGAGAGAATTCCAAGGCCGTAACGCTTGCTTAAACGTTGATGACCTAGTGAGTGGCGGTTATGGGGGGCTCCGAGGAGGCGACGCTTAATCTTGTAGCGCAGCGGGTCCTTCAGATGAGCATGTTCTTGGAGAGCAACGGGCGCCGGTGCACCATCTGTCCATGACTTGGCCACGCTATCGCTCCCTTAATGCACTCTTTGCAATTACTAATAATTCTCAATTTTGCTAGGCTCATCTTATGCGTACTCAGTTATATATCGATGGTCTATGGGTTGATGGAAGTGGCACGGTTGAGGTTATTGACCCAAGTGATGGCTCAGTTATCGCCAAAGTGGCCACTTCGAGCGATGAACAGAACCTGGCTGCCGTTGCAGCTGCCGATCGGGTAGCCGCCGAGTGGGCGAAGACCGCCCCACGAGTACGCGGTGAGATTTTGCGTAAGGCCTTTGAGATTATGATCGCCGAGGCTGAATCAATCGCAGAGCTAATTTCGCGCGAAAACGGAAAAGCGATGCCAGATGCACGAGGTGAAGTTGCCTACGCCGCCGAGTTTTTCCGCTGGTTCTCAGAAGAAGCGGTCCGTACATCGGGAGATTTCCGACTTTCTCCATCTGGCGACAAGCGAATCTTGGTAACACACCAACCTATAGGTGTCTCACTCCTTATTACACCGTGGAACTTCCCGGCAGGTATGGCTACGCGCAAGATCGGTCCAGCAGTTGCTGCTGGTTGCACGATGATTTTAAAGCCAGCGGGAGAGACCCCGCTTACAGCGCTCGCCATCGTCGACATCTTGGAACGTGCTGGTCTTCCTAAGGGTGTTCTCAACGTAATCCTTCCTGCGCAGACAGGGCCAGCTATTTCAAAATTGCTCCATGATTCACGAGTTAAGAACCTTTCATTTACTGGTTCAACCCAAGTTGGAAAGATTCTGTTGCGCGAAGCGGCAGATCAAGTAATCCGTTGCTCAATGGAACTTGGTGGAAATGCACCATTCGTAGTACTCGATGATGCAAATATTGAAGAAGCGGTAAAGGGCTTGATGTTGGCAAAGATGCGCAATGGTGGCGCTGCATGTACCGCCGCAAACCGCATCTATGTTGCGCGCTCTATCGGAGATAAGTTCATCGCAGAGTTTGCAAAGGCGATGGCTGCGATGAAGATGGGTGTTGGTCGTGAAGCTGGAACCACACTTGGCGCATCTGTATCGGTTAAGGAGCGCAATAAGATTGCAGAGCTTGTAGATGGAGCAAAGGCACGTGGCGCAAAGGTTCACACCGGTGCAACTACTCCTGATGGAGATGGTGCTTTCTATCCAGCAACGGTTATCGAAGTTGATAAGAGCGATGAGATTCTTGCAAACGAAGTATTTGGCCCGGTTGCACCAATCGTTTTGTTCGATACGGATGAAGAAGCGTTGAAGATGGCAAATGAGACCGAATACGGACTCATCTCTTATGTTTATTCAGAAGACCTCAAGCGCGCTATTCGTTTTGCAGAAGGCATTGAAGCAGGAATGGTTGGAATCAACCGCGGAATGTTGTCAGATCCGGCGGCGCCATTCGGTGGTGTAAAGCAATCAGGACTTGGTCGCGAAGGTGGCTTTGACGGTATTCACGAGTTCTTGCAGACAAAGTACATCGGCGTGGAGATTTAAATTCTAGATGCCGCTTCACTCTGAGCGAATACAGTCACAATTTTCTCAATAACTTCCTGTGAGGATTGTGGCAAAGGTAATTGTCCAGAATAA
This sequence comes from Actinomycetes bacterium, assembly GCA_041303595.1. GTDB lineage: Bacteria > Actinomycetota > Actinomycetes > Nanopelagicales > Nanopelagicaceae > Planktophila. Next base: position 3,451 of record JBFYOW010000028.1, on the reverse strand, counting down.
GAAGTGTTATTTACTAACCGATTGACATGAAATGTCAGATTGTCATTATTTAGTTGATAACGATATTCGCAGTTGCCGCGAAAGATTTCCAGCGAACCATTCTCTAAAAGCTCAGATGCCTGCTGCAAGTAACGATCTCTAGCGTTCTCAAGCAACTCACCAAATGAAGAAATTAAATCATCACCGCGCTGGATTTCTTCCGGAGAGATATTGCCATGATCTGTTTGCATAATCTATCTCCTCTCAGGTACCGCAGTTCAGCGGGCGAATCTCTATTTCAAGCTGGCTTCTTGCGAAATGCCATTTTCCGTCAATCATGGCCTTTGCATAGGCAATCCGATAATACTGGGTCGAATCAAAGTTCAAGCACGGAATAAAAGTAGCTTCATTGTAAACACGCATCCCTGCTGGGACTAGCTTTGGGTTACGTTCTACGGTTTGAATCAACATCTCCTTAAACAATAGGTTCTCTCTCCACAATTGTACGGAAAGTGAGACTCGACTATGGGGGCGATTGCAAGTTGAAAAAGCATTTACTTTCACAGCCCTGATTCCCTGGCGTTTAGAGATAAAGGTTGAAATGTGAGGAATCGATACTTCAATACGGCAAGGATTCTTAGGTTTGCTCACCTGAATACCAACAGCAGTTAAAGATGTGAGAGCGAATGTACCTGCCAAAATTCCAGCAGAGTATTTGAAATTCATCTCAGTATTTTGGCCACTGATCGGTCAATAGAAAATAGGGTTATCCATAACCAAAAAACGAACTCAAATTGTGTCTTTTCTTACCAGTGGAGTGTAGAAAATACTGTGCGTTAATGAATGCTTTAATTACTTCTTCTTACGAACTTTGTTCACTGCTTTCGTGACATGATTCTTAGTTTTATTAAGAATAACTTCTGCCCATGCAAACTCAGAAGCTAAAAGAGCAAAGCCTGCCAGCATAAGTGGAATACCCGGAATTACAGGAAGAACTAAACCGGTAAGACCAACAAGAACAAGAGATCCGCCAACGACAGCAACAACTACCCATCGAAGCGGGTGGGGAAGTCGCTTCCAGTTGTGCTTAACCCAGAGCCAGCGTGTGCGCATGAGAAGAGTTTAAACTCGCTTTCTTAATAATTCTTGTGCGGAGGATGAGGGATTTGAACCCTCGATAGGTTTCCCTATACACGCTTTCCAAGCGTGCGCACTCGGCCGCTATGCGAATCCTCCCGCGCCCTACCCCGCCTAGGCGGCTTTGGACTGGCTAAGGGTAGCGGTGGGAGAAGTCGGTTCTGACACATAAGATTAGGCTCAGATCTCCGGTGCGACGGTAGTCGTGCTGAACTCCCCCAGGGTAGGAATACAGCAAGGGCAGGTGCGTTCTATCGGGTGCACCGGAGGTCCTATTACGTTAGTAATAGATATGTACAGAATATGTAGATCCTCGTTCCAACTAGAAGTGAGTTGAGTCCGAGCTATCGAAGGGTATGAATATGAGCCTGGCTCTCTATCGAAAGTATCGTCCATCTCTATTTGCAGATGTGATCGGACAAGAACACGTCACCGTTCCACTTTCTAATGCCCTCGAAAGCGGCAAGACCCACCACGCCTATCTCTTTAGCGGACCTCGCGGTTGCGGCAAGACATCTTCTGCGCGAATCATGGCGCGCTCGCTTAACTGCGAAAAAGGTCCAACACCTACTCCATGTGGCGAATGCCAATCATGTAGAGATCTCGTTGCTAATGGTCCGGGCTCACTCGATGTTATTGAAATTGATGCGGCGACCCACGGTCTCGTAGATGATGCGCGCGATCTTCGCGATAAAGCATTCTTTGCCCCAGTGCAGAGCAAGTACAAGATTTATATTATCGATGAAGCGCATCAGCTCGGAACAGGTGCGGCAAATGCACTTCTCAAAGTTGTGGAAGAACCTCCTGCACACGTCATCTTTATCTTTGCTACAACAGAACCAGAGAAGTTAATCTCCACAATTCGTTCTCGTACTCACCATTACCCATTCCGCCTGGTTCCACCAGGAACTCTTGCGGCACACCTTGAGAAAGTTTGCGAAGCAGAAGGCGTGAAGGTCGCAAAGGGAGTTATTCCTCTTGTTGTTCGTGCATCTGGCGGATCAGTTCGTGATGCCCTCTCTGTTCTTGGCCAGTTACTTGCCGGCGCCGGAAAAGAAGGTGTTAGCTACGAAATCGCAGTGCAACTACTTGGCTTTACTGATGGCGCGCTATTGGATGATGCCATGGGTGCAATTGCTGCACGTGATGGTGCAACGCTCTTCCAAACAATCGACCGCGTAATCGAATCAGGTCACGACCCACGTCGCTTTACCCAAGATCTACTAGAGCGACTGCGTGATTTGATGATTGTCGATGCGCTACAAAGTACAAATGCAACGAGTATCTTGCGCGAACTTCCAGATGATCAACTCGAACGCATGCGTGTGCAGGCCCAGAACATTGGCCAGGCTTCACTTTCACGTGCTGCAGATATCGCATCTGAAGGTTTGACTCAGATGCGCGGAGCAACTGCTCCACGTTTGATTCTCGAACTCATCTGCGGCCGCATTTTGTTGCCGATTGGTGATAACGGTGAAGCAGGAATGCTTGCTCGTATCGAACGCCTCGAGCGTGTTGAGAACATTGCACCATCTGCTTCTGCACCTAAGAAGGTAGAGCCGGCGAGCCCTGTCGTACCTCCAGAGTCTCGCCTCACTCCACCTTCTCCGATTAAAGAAGTAGATCCTGCCGATTATGTTTCTCGCGCAACAGCCGAAGCCGTCCGTGAAATTATTCCTGAGAAGAATTCTAAACAGGCAGAGGCTCTGAGTGAAGCGAAGGGCTCTGCGGTTAAGAATTCTGAACCAGCAGCGAAGATTGATTCAATCGATGTTGCGGGCCTTCGTCGCATGTGGCCAGAGGTGATTGAGAATGTAAAGAAGCGCCGTCGCCTTACCTGGTCGCTTCTCAGTGCAAGCGCACAGATTCTCGGTGTGGACGATAAGAACATCACCATCGGAATAGTTAATGCAGGTGCACGCGATTCATTTATTCGCAGCGAATCTGATGCAATCTTGCGTGATGCCTTTATCGAAATCGTTGGACTAGATCGCAAGATTGAAGTCACTGTTGATCCAAGTATCGACACATCAAGTACTCCAGAGGCACGTGCTCAGCGAACAACAGAGGCTCCAACAGATGCGACGCAATTGTCAGGTGCCGCACTACTTGCCGCTGAACTCGGTGCCACAGTCATTAGCGAAACGAAGCACAAGTAATGTCCAGCGGAATGTATGAAGGTGCTATCCAAGACCTTATCGATGCCCTAGGTCGCTTGCCCGGTATCGGTCCAAAGTCAGCACAGCGCATTGCTTTCCATATCCTGCAATCAGATTCTGAGATTGCAGAGTCATTAGTCGAAGCGGTTCGCACTGTAAAGGATCGCGTTAAGTTC
>JBFYOW010000027.1:0-13048 GCA_041303595.1 Actinomycetes bacterium | reverse complement strand
CCGATTCACGTACGTTCATCATTTTCACCACTAGAAGGAACATGGGTAGTTGAGAACCACCCAGAAGGAGGCACCATGGAGCAAGCAATCATCGCTGGCGTCGCACACGACAAGTCAGAGGCGAAGATAACAATCGTAGGTGTTCCTGATCGCACGGGTGTTGCTGCGCGTATCTTCCAGGCACTTGCAGATAACGATCTCAACATCGACATGATTGTTCAGAATGTTTCAGCAGCAGCCACTGGACTTACCGATATCTCTTTCACCTTGCCAAAGGCCGATGGCGCTGAAGCAACCACTGTCTTGAAGAAGATTCAGGGCGAAGTTGGTTTCGCATCCATTCAATACGATGACACCATCGGCAAACTCTCATTGGTCGGCGCTGGAATGCGTTCGCACCCAGGCGTGACAGCAACATTCTTCGCTGCCATGGCTGAAGCGGGCGTCAACATTGAAATGATTTCAACTTCAGAGATTCGAATTTCAGTCATCATCCGTGAAGGTGATCTTGAGCGCGCAGCAAAGGCTGCCCACACTGCCTTTGGCCTTGATTCAGATCAGAACGAGGCTGTCGTATACGGAGGTACAGGACGATGAGTAAATCAAAGAAGAAGCTCCCATCACTCGCAGTTGTCGGAGCTACCGGCGCCGTTGGTACCGTCATGCTCGATATCTTGAGCACACGTAAGAATGTTTATGGCGAGATTCGTCTCATTGCATCTGCTCGCAGCGCTGGCAAGAAGTTAATGTGCCGAGGCGAAGAACTTACTGTTGTTGCACTCTCACCAGAGGCATTCGACGGAATTGATATCGCAATGTTCGATGTGCCAGATGAGATTTCAGAAGAGTGGGCACCAATTGCCGCATCACGTGGTGCAGTTGTGGTCGATAACTCAGGTGCGTTCCGTATGGATAAGAAAGTGCCACTCGTTGTTCCAGAGGTTAATCCAAAAGATATTAAGAAGCGTCCAAAGGGAATTATCTCTAATCCAAATTGCACAACGCTCTCAATGATTGTTGCGATGGGCGCACTCAATAAGAAGTTTGGTCTGAAAGAACTCGTTGTCTCTTCTTACCAAGCGGCATCAGGAGCTGGTCAACCAGGTATCGATGCGCTGCATGATCAGATTTCTAAGGTTGCCGGTAAGAATCTTGGTTCTGTCGCTAAGGATCTTCGTGGAGTTATCACCGACCTTGGTCCCTTCCCTGCTCCACTTGCAATGAACGTTGTCCCATGGGCAGGTTCACTCAAGGAAGCTGGCTATTCATCTGAAGAACTCAAGGTGCGTAACGAATCCCGCAAGATTCTTGGCATGCCAAAGCTCAAGGTTTCAGCAACATGTGTACGCGTTCCTGTGATTACAACTCACTCGCTTACAGTCCATGCGGTCTTCTCAAAGGAAGTCACTCGCAAGGCGGCACAATCTGCCCTTAAAAAAGCTGAAGGTGTAATGCTCTACGACAATCCTGAGAAGAAGGAGTTCCCAACTCCAGCTGATGTCGTTGGAACGGATCCAACATGGGTTGGTCGCGTTCGTCAGTCATTGGATAACCCAAAGGCGATTGACCTCTTTGTCTGCGGCGATAATTTGCGTAAGGGTGCGGCTCTCAACACAGCGCAAATCGCTGAGCTCCTCGCAGCAGAATTCACCAAGTAAAGCCACGGTAGACTCCGCGCCATGACAATCGTCGTGGCAGGAGGAACCGGTTTAGCTGGTTCTGCCATTGTTCGTGCTTACCAAGCAGCTGGCCATCAAGTAATTCCGGTTAGCCGTAAGATCGTCGATCTCTTAGATCGCGATGCCACCTTTGCTTTTATTAAGGATGTAAAGCCAACCCTGATTATTGATGCAGCGGCAAAGGTCGGCGGCATCGGTGCCAACAACTCTTTCCCAGTCGAATTCTTGGCCGACAACGTTCGAATCCAGAGCAATCTGATGGAGGCAGCGCACGCCGCCGATGTTGAAAAATTTATCTTCCTTGGGTCCAGCTGTATCTATCCACGCGATTGCGCGCAGCCAATCAAGGAGGAGTACCTCCTCACAGGTCCATTAGAAGAGACCAACTCTGCATATGCTGTAGCAAAGATTGCCGGAATCGAACTGATTAAATCTTTCCGCAAAGAGTATGGCCACAAGTGGATTTCGCTGATGCCTACTAATCTCTATGGAATCAACGATAACTTTGAACTCCAAGGTTCACATGTATTGCCAGCATTTATTCGTCGCTTTGTAGAAGCTGCAGAGAAGAACGCACCTGTAGAAACTTTGTGGGGAACTGGTTCACCAAAACGAGAGTTCCTACATGTTGATGATCTCGCTGCGGCAGTAGTACACCTCGGCAATACCTATGACTCTTCAGAGCACCTCAATATCGGTACCGGCGAAGACCTTTCAATCAAGGAATTAGCTGAATTAGTCGCCGAACTTTCAGGATTTAAGGGAGAACTCGCGTGGGATTCATCGAAGCCTGATGGAACACCTCGTAAGGTTCTCGATGTATCCAAGGTCAAGGCGCTTGGATGGGAACCAAAGATTTCACTACGTGATGGCATTGCATCGACTATCGCTTGGTATAAAGATGCAACAGCAAAGGGAGAAGTACGACGATGAGTAAAAAAGTTGCGCTAATTACTGGTGTTACCGGTCAAGATGGTTCATATCTAGCAGAGTTCTTGCTCGCAAAGGGCTATGAAGTCCATGGTCTCATCCGTCGTTCTTCAACATTTAACACTTCTCGCATCGATCACATCTACCAAGACCCACATGTAAAGAACCCACAATTGTTCTTGCACTACGGCGATCTCATTGATGGCGTTGGCCTTACCAACCTCATCCGCGAGATCAAGCCAAATGAGGTCTATAACCTTGGTGCGCAATCACATGTGCAGGTCTCTTTCACAATGCCGCAATACACCGGCCAGGTTGATGCAGTGGGTGCAGTTGGCTTACTTGAGGCTATTCGCAGCGCAGATATCGATACTCGTTTCTATCAGGCATCAACATCTGAGCTTTTTGGTTCTACTCCACCCCCACAGAATGAAAATTCAGTCTTTCGCCCACAGTCACCATATGCAGCTGCAAAGTTGATGGCTTACTGGTGCACAGTTAACTATCGCGATGGTTATGGCATGCATGCCACTAACGGAATCCTCTTCAACCACGAATCTCCACGCCGTGGTGAAACATTCGTAACTCGCAAAATCACTCGCGCCGTTGCTGCCATCAAGGCAGGTCAGCAAGAGAAGTTGTTCCTTGGCAACATGGATGCAGTCCGCGACTGGGGTTATGCAAAAGAGTATGTCGAATCAATGTGGTTGATGCTTCAGCAAGATAAGCCATCTGATTACGTTGTTGCAACCGGCGTCGGTGCGACCGTTAAAGATTTCGTTGAAGCATCTTTCTCACACGCAGGACTTAATTGGGAAGACCATGTTGAGACTGATCAGAAGTACATCCGTCCGACAGAGGTAGATGCACTCATCGGTGATCCATCAAAGGCAGAACAAGCCTTTGGTTGGAAGGCGAAGACCCATTGGAAAGAGCTCGCAGAGCTGATGGTCGATGCTGATATCCAAGCTTTAGCGCGTAAGAACTAGAACAAACTTGTAAGTGTTACCAGAGAAACTTCTGGTGGACTTGCTACGCGAATTCGCGCAAAGGGACTTGTTCCCATTCCAGCAGAGACATGTAGATATGGCTCGCTCTTTTCTTGCGTTAATCCACGAGCGCGCCAATTAGGTAGGTCGCAATTTGTTGTCAGCGCCTTTGATCCACCTGGCCATGGCAAACGAATTTGTCCGCCATGAGTATGCCCGGCGAAAATCACATCGAGGCTATCTTTACTCATACCTTCAAGAATTCTTAAGTAAGGCGCATGAGTTACTCCGATTGCTAAATCGCATTTACCGGCATCACCGGCAACAAGTGAGTAATCATCAAAGTTAAGGTGCGCATCATCTGTTCCTCGTGCTTCAATCACAGTGTCATTAACCTTGATTGTTGAGCGAGAACGATTGAGGTTAATCCAACCGCGGTGTTGCAAGCCTTGATCGAGTTCTGGCCACGGCAAGTCTTCGCCATGAATTCGCTTTCCGTGATCTGGCAGCAGGTATTTCAAAGGATTCTTCGGCTTAGGTGCGTAGTAATCATTAGAACCAAAGACGAAGAGTCCAGGAATATCCAAAAGTCCATCGAGGGCATCTAGTACAACAGGCACGGCCTTCATGTCCGCCAGAAAGTCACCGGTGCTAATAACTAAATCAGGGGAGTGCTTCACCCAGGATTTGATATCAGCGATTTCGACCTTGCGCTTTGGTGTGAGATGAAGATCGGAGAAGTGGAGGATACGGATAGGCGCATGGCCTGCAGGCAGGACCGGGATCTCAGCTTCGCGCAGTACGTAACTCATGGTGAACAAGATACAGGGGCATGAGAAGATTAGCCCATGGGATTAAAAGAGACGCTCCACGAAGATTTAACTGCCGCAATTCGCAGCAGTGACAAAGTTGTATCAGGCACCATTCGCATGGTTCTTACCGCAATTACCAATGAGGAAGTTGCTGGCAAAGAGGCGCGCATCTTGAGCGATGAAGAGATCATCACTGTTCTCTCTCGCGAAGCGAAGAAGCGCCGCGAAGCACATGAAGAATTTGCTAAGGCAGGTCGCACGGATAAGGCAGCCGAAGAGAAGGCTGAAGGCGAAGTAATCGCCAAGTATCTTCCTGCTCAGTTAAGTGAAGATGAAATCAAGAAGATTATTGCTGATGCAGTTGCATCAACAGGAGCTGCAGGACCTGCCGATATGGGCAAGGTTATGGGAGCAATAAAGCCGTTAATCGCTGGCAAAGCAGATGGCTCACTTGTTTCATCACTCGTAAAGTCCACACTAGCCGGAGGAAACTAATGAAGTTTGAATATGCAACAGTCCCATTGTTATCACATGCAACAAAGCAGATCCTTGATACTTGGGGTTCAGATGGATGGGAACTCGTACAGGTTGTTCCAGCACCAGGCGGCGAGCAGCTTGTTGCATATATGAAGCGTGAAGTTAAGTAGATGTCAGTAGATGTCCGCGCAAAGTTAGCCGAGAAGGGTTTAACTCTTCCTGTTGCATCAAAGCCTTTGGCTGCATACGTTCCGGCCGTTCGCACCGGCAAGATTGTCTTTACTGCAGGACAGCTTCCAATGGTTGATGGGGCAATTGCAGCTGCTGGAAAAGTCGGATCAGATATCACTCCAGAAGAGGCAAATAAGCTTGCGGAGATCTGCGCACTGAACGCACTTGCGGCAGTAGAGCTCGTTGCTCCAGTTGACTCAATCGTTCAGGTTGTTCGAATTGTTTGCTACGTCAACGGTGCTTCAGGATTTATCAACCACCCATCTGTTGCTAATGGCGCATCTGAGTTGTTTAAGCACATCTGGGGTGAAGCAGGAGTGGCAGCCCGCAGCGCGATTGGCGTTGCAGAACTGCCACTGAATTCACCTGTTGAGGTTGAACTTACTGTTGAAATCGCTTAACCAAATAAGTAGTTCCATAGATTCTTGACGCCGTTAATAGTCTGCGTTGGATGAGTGGCCATATACATTGGACCGATCACTGGGTTCAATGAATTTATGGTTTTAACTGCTGCTGTTGGATTTTTAATTGATTGTGTAACAACGGTGTAAGTCACCGCACTTGTAACAACACCAGCTGCCGCCGCTGCGCTAACTGCCGCTGCACCAGGAGGTCCAGCGAAACCTCCAATTACTGCACCACCTACAGCTGCACCAGCTGCTGCGCCCGCAACGGCTCCAAAGGCATTTGTTGCATTATTTGAGTTTATAACGCCTGCATATGACGGTGTTGTTTGTCCTAAAGATAATGCAAGAAGAGCGCCAAAAAGACCTGCAATTTGCCCTATCTTCTTTTTATCCGTGAATACATACTCCATTAGATACATCCTCTAATCTCACATCAAAGCAATTGCTTCGAGTGGAGTGAAGATATGAAGGCTAGGTAACGAAGTTATCGAGATTTCTACAGGGGCACTACACAATAAAAATACTTTGCGTAGAGAGAGGCTTACTTGCCGCGCTTTTCGAGGCGATCGACGTCGGTGATCAAGACTGCTCGACCATCTAGACGAAGCCAGCCACGTCCTGCGAAATCTGCGAGAGCCTTATTTACAGTCTCGCGTGATGCGCCAACAAGTTGAGCAAGCTCTTCTTGTGTGAGGTCGTGGTGAACAAAGAGACCCTCTTCGGTCTGCTTGCCAAAACGTGTACCTAAATCAATTAGCGCCTTAGCAACGCGACCTGGAACATCTGAGAAGACGAGATCGCCGACCGCTTCGTTGGTGCGGCGAAGACGCTGTGCCAAACGTGCGAGGAGCTGAAGCGAAACATCTGGATTATCGCGGAGCCAAGGAATTAACTTCTCGTGGCTAAGAGAAAGGAGCTTTGCATCTGTAACTGCAGTAGCAGTTGATGTACGTGGTCCTGGATCAAAGAGTGAGAGTTCGCCGAACATCTCGCCTGGTCCAAGGATTGAGAGAAGATTCTCGCGACCATCGCCGCTTGAGGTACCGAGCTTGAGCTTTCCATCGATGATGACGTAGACATGCTCGCCCTCGTCGCCCTCTTTAAAGAGGATTCCACCCTTAGATATCTTTACAGAATCCATTGAAGCGCGCAGGGATGTCGCAGCAGCATCATCTAGCGCAGTAAAGAGCGGGGCTCGACGTATTACTTCATCACTTTGGGGCACGAACGTACTTTATCCTGTCGGAGTGAATACGGAAAATCGAAAGAATGCGAGGGCGATTTACCGTGTTTTAACCAAGACCTACCCCGAGATCCACTGCGAACTTGATTTTAAGAATCCACTTCAATTAACCGTCGCCGTTGTACTTTCAGCCCAATGCACCGATAAACGAGTCAATCAGTTAACTCCTGCGCTATTTAAGAAATATAAAAGTGCAAAGGATTATGCAAAAGCTCCTCTTCCTGAGATCGAAGAATTTATTTATTCAGCTGGTTTTCACCATGCAAAAGCGCGACACCTGAAGGGCCTCGGAAGAAAAATAGTTGAAGATTTTGGGGGAGAAGTTCCAGGAACACTTGAAGAGCTGATCACTTTGCCAGGCGTTGGAAGAAAGACAGCAAATGTTGTCTTAGGTCATGCATTCGGAGTTCCAGGTATCACTGTTGACACCCACTTCGGACGTTTATCGCGTCGCTTTGGTTGGACTACCTCCATGGATCCGGTCAAAGTCGAATTTGAAGTCGGGGATTTGATTCCACAGAAAGAGTGGACCAATCTCTCGCAGCGCATGATTTGGCATGGAAGAAGAATCTGCCACTCACGCAAACCAGCATGCGGGGCCTGCCCACTCGCTAAAGTATGCCCATCGGTTGGTATCGGCGAGATGGATCCAGCCAAGGCAGCGCTCTTGTTGAAGACAGATAAGGACTTTAGATGAAATTTAAACTTGGTGTTGTTGCTGTCGTCGGATTGTCGCTTCTGCTTACTAGTTGTGGCGAGAGCGAGAAAGCACTGCTGATTACCGGTGAAGTTGTTGGCTGCCAAACAATAGAACTGATTGATAACCCATCTCAGGACATCATGACAGAGTGCCTTGATGGCCTACCTGGCATCAATGTCGCTGCAATTAAAGGCCCTGCAATCATCAACGTCTGGGGCTCTTGGTGCAAACCATGTAGAGAAGAGATGCCTTATTTTGCCGAATTCTACGAATCAATTGATCCTGCCATTCAATTAATCGGCGTTGATGTAGAGGAGAAGCGAATTGAAGATGGCCGCATGTTTGCCCGCACCAATGGAATTAAGTGGCCAAATCTCTACGATGGCGAAGGCGTTACGCGCGCTTATTTTGGAATGGGCGTCCCAGTCACCTGGTTTATCAACGAGAACGGCGAAGTCGTTCACAAGAAGGTGGGCCCAGTGAAATCTGCCTCAGAAATTCGAACCCTCGCCTTTAAGTATCTAGGACAACGGGGATGATTTTCGATTTAGTCTTTGTATTAGTTTCCTTCGGTGCTTTATACACCGGGTATAAGAATGGTCTTATTACAACATTACTTCGAACAATCTTCTTTATAGGTGGCGCGATTGCTGCCATGTACTTTGTTGTCGAATATGACAAAGCTGGCTGGTTGATAGTTGCAATCATCACCGGTGCTTATGCAGCCGCTTTTGTCGGAACACTAATTGCAAAGAGCCTTAAGATCACTTTGATTCGCGGTCCGTTGAGATGGATTGATTCAGCTGCCGGCGCAATCTTTGAAGTAACGAAGTATGTAGTTCTCTTTTACATCATCGGGACAATCTTGCTCTGGGCGCCTTGGACTCCTGGTCAGAACGATCTATCAAAGAGTCGGGTGTATTTACAGATAGATACTCATGCACCTGAGGTACTGAACGAACTTCACAAGAGAATAGAGAAACTGCTCTCTAATCCTCAGATGTAGCGCTCTTTAGCCCTTCAGAGATCAACTTCATCACATTAGGGTCTGCCAAAGTGGTGGCATCGCCGACTGCGCGGTTTTCAGCAACGTCCTTCAAGAGTCTGCGCATAATCTTCCCGCTTCGAGTCTTTGGAAGCTCATTAACAACCATAATCTGACGCGGCTTTGCAATTGCACCAATCTCTTTTGTTACGTGGTTACGAAGCTCCTTTACCAGCGCTTCACCTTCCACATGTTCAACACCGCCACGCAAAATAACGAAGGCAACAATTCCTTGACCTGTCATCGCGTCCGCTGCCCCAACAACCGCTGCTTCTGCGACGGCTTCATGAGAAACAAGAGCTGATTCAACTTCGGTAGTTGATATGCGGTGGCCAGAGACGTTCATGACATCATCGACACGACCTAATAACCAGATTGCACCATCATCATCTAACTTTGCTCCATCGCCGGCAAAGTAGATTCCTTCAAAACGAGACCAGTAAGTTTCCTTAAAACGTTCTTCCTCGCCCCAGACACCACGCAACATTGAAGGCCATGGTTGGTCGAGAATCAAATAACCACCATGTCCATCACCAACAGGTACACCATTGTCATCAACGACCTTGGCGCTAATTCCCGGAAGAGGGCGCATCGCAGATCCTGGTTTTGTCGCAGTAACACCAGGGAGAGGTGAAATCATGATTGCACCTGTCTCGGTCTGCCACCAAGTATCAACAATTGGGCATCGATTTCCACCAATGACATGGCGATACCAAATCCAAGCCTCAGGGTTAATCGGTTCACCAACTGAACCAAGAAGACGCAAACTGGAGAGATTAAATTGATTAGGAAACTCTTCGCCCCACTTCATCCAAGTGCGAATCAAAGTTGGTGCGGTATAAAGAATTGTGACACCGTACTTCTCAATCAGCTCAAATACGCGTCCCTTATGCGGAGTATCGGGGGTGCCTTCATACATCACTTGGGTAGCGCCATTAATGAGCGGTCCGTACACCATATATGAGTGACCAGTAATCCAACCAACATCTGCGGTACACCAATAGACATCTGTCTTAGGCTTGATATCAAAGACAACTTTATGTGTATAGGCAACCTGTGTGAGGTACCCACCTGTTGTATGGAAGATTCCCTTTGGCTTCGCAGTAGTACCTGATGTGTACAAGATAAATAGTGGATGTTCGCTATCGAAAAATTCTGGTGCATGTGTTGAGTGTTGACGATCAACAATTTCGTGCCACCAAATATCTCGCTCATTGTTCCAAGCAGTTTCTTGTCCGGTCCGCTTTACGACTAGGACCTGCTTTACATTGGTATCACCTTTAAGCGCATCATCAACTGCAGGCTTGAGTGCAAATGCAGCTCCCTTACGGAAACCGCCATCAGCTGTAATGACTAATTTTGCATCGGCATCTTGAATTCTCGATAGAAGTGCATCGGAGGAGAATCCACCGAAGACAACAGAGTGAATTGCACCGATGCGTGCACATGCCAACATCGCAACTGCCGCTTCAGGGATAAGTGGCATATAAATTGCAACGCGATCTCCGGCAGTGATACCCATTTCAGTTAAAGCATTTGCCGCCTTGCAGACATCTGTGAGCAATTGCGCATATGAGATTGTGCGGGTGTCTCCAGGTTCGCCTTCAAAGTGGAAGGCGATGCGGCCACCGTGGCCTTCGGCAACGTGGCGGTCGAGCGCATTGACCGATGCGTTGATTTTTCCGCCGACAAACCATTGTGCGAAAGGAGCGTTGCTCCAATCAAGGGCGGTATCCCATTTGCGATCCCAGACCAGGGCATCCGCCTGGCGCTCCCAGAAAGCCACCCCATCCTGCTCAGCCTCGGTATAGAGGCTCGGCTGCGCATTTGCCTGGGCGGCGAACTCGGGGCTTGGAGCAAAGGTGCGGCTCTCAGAGGAGAGATTATCAAGTGTTTCGGAGCTCATAAATGGTGAGTTTATGAGTTTTTACGCGTAAAAGATAGGTTTTAACCCCAAAATCGTCCACAACCGGGTTGGGCCTCTCGTTCCGGAAGGTCGGCTTTGGCCAGAATCTCGCCCTATGACCCTCATAACCTTCCTCAGCTATCTCCTTAAATTCCTCTCTAATCCAGCCCTCATCTCGGCCCTGATCTCTCTGATTCAGAAGATCCTGCGCTGATTTCAGAGCAAAATGCCCATTTTTTGAGCATCTGCGGGTGGCGATTTTCGCTCAGACGGCGTTAGTGGTTGGATTAGCCGTAAGCCAGACCAGAGCCAAAGACGCCTTTCGGTTAAGGGTTTACACACTGTAGATCTAACCCATTGGAGTCATCATGCCAATCGCAACCCCTGAAGTTTATGCAGCAATGTTGGATGCCGCTAAGGCGGGAAAGTTCGCATATCCAGCGATTAACGTTTCTTCATCACAGACAATCATCGGCGCAATTCGCGGATTCGCAGAGGCCGGTTCAGATGGAATCATTCAGTTTTCTTGGGGTGGAGCAGAGTACGCATCTGGTTCAACAGTTAAGGATCAAGTTGCTGGTGCAGTAGCGCTCGCAGAGTTTGCACACGTTGTTGCAAAGAATTACAACGTCAATATTGGAATCCACACAGATCATTGCCCAAAGGAGAAGCTCGACACATTTATGCGTCCACTTCTCGAACTTGGTGCGCAGCGCATCAAGGATGGCAAGCAGCCACTATTTAACTCACATATGTGGGACGGCTCAGCTGTCGATATGAAAGAGAACATGGTTATTGCAAAGGAACTTCTTGCAAAATCAGTTGCTGCAAACACAATTCTTGAAATCGAAATCGGCGTAGTCGGAGGCGAAGAGGATGGCGTAGAAGCAAAGCATGATGCAAAGCTCTACTCAACACCTGAAGATGCTTTGATGACACTTGAGACACTTGGTAACGGCGAAAATGGTCGCTACATGGTTGCGGCAACATTCGGCAACGTTCACGGTGTTTACAAGCCAGGAAACGTTGTTCTTAGCCCAGGAATCCTCAAGGATCTTCAGGATGCAGTTGCTGCAAAGCTTGGACAATCAGCGGGAAGCAAGCCAATGGATCTCGTATTCCACGGTGGTTCAGGTTCACTGCTTTCAGAGATTCGTGACTCACTCGACTTCGGCGTTGTAAAGATGAATATCGACACCGATACTCAGTATGCATTTACACGTCCAGTCGTAGATCACGTCATGAAGAACTATGACGGCGTTCTCAAGATTGATGGCGAAATCGGTAACAAGAAGGCTTATGACCCACGTGCGTGGGGCAAGGCTGCAGAAGCAGGAATCGCAGCACGTGTTGCACTTGCTTGCGAAGATCTTCGTTCAACCGGAACATCACTTCTTAAGTAATTAATTCAACCTACGAGTCGGAGAGGCTTTATCCATGCCTGCATTAGTTCTACTGGGAGCACAGTGGGGTGATGAGGGCAAGGGTAAAGCTACCGACTTGCTCGGAGATCGCGTCGATTACGTTGTTCGCTATCAAGGTGGAAACAACGCTGGACACACAGTTGTAATCGGTGACCAGAAGTACGCACTCCACCTTCTTCCTTCAGGAATCCTTTCTCCAAATGTCATTCCGGTAATTGCAAATGGAGTTGTGATTGATCCAGCAGTTCTTCTACAAGAGATTAATGGATTAACAGAACGCGGTATCGATTGCAGTAAGTTGGTTATTTCAACTAATGCACATTTGATTACTCCTTATCACCGCACAATCGACAAAGTTTCAGAGCGCTTCTTAGGTAAGTCAAAGATTGGTACGACTGGTCGCGGAATCGGACCTGCTTATGCAGATAAGATCAACCGAATCGGTATTCGCGTACAAGATCTCTTTGACCCATCAATCTTGCGCCAGAAGCTTGAAGGTGCGCTCCGCGACAAGAATCAGATTCTTATTAAGGTTTTTAACCGTAAAGATATTTCAGTCGATGATGTTCTTGCAGAGTATCTCGAGTATGCAGAGATTTTGCGTCCATATGTTGCAGATACTGTTTTGCTTCTTGACCAAGCACTCAAGGCAGGCAAGCGCGTATTGCTCGAAGGATCACAAGGCACTTTGCTCGATGTTGATCACGGAACTTATCCATTTGTAACTTCTTCTAACCCAACGGCGGGCGGTGCTTGCACTGGTTCTGGCATCGGTCCCACAAAGATTGAAACCGTAATCGGAATTGTTAAGGCATACACAACTCGCGTTGGCTCTGGTCCTTTCCCAACTGAACTCTTTGATGCAGATGGCGAAGCCCTTCGCACTATCGGCGGCGAGGTCGGTGTGACAACAGGTCGCGCACGTCGTTGTGGTTGGTATGACGCACCGATTGCTCGCTACGCAGTGCGCGTCAATGGTTTGACTGACTTCTTCCTTACCAAGCTCGATGTCCTTACTGGCTGGGAGCAGATTCCAGTATGTGTGGCTTACGAGATTGATGGAAAGCGCGTTGAAGAACTTCCATCATCTCAATCAGATTTCCACCATGCAAAGCCAATCTATGAATATCTTCCAGGCTGGAAAGAAGATATCTCTGGTGCACGCAAGCTCTCAGATCTTCCGAAGAATGCGCAGGATTATGTTG
>JBFYOW010000026.1:0-13647 GCA_041303595.1 Actinomycetes bacterium | reverse complement strand
GATCTCAGTTAGACCAGCAGGAACATCCCAAGTACAAGTTCCTACAGTTGTAAATCTAAGTACCGTTGTACTTCCATTTGTTGTAGCAGTGGGTGCGCATGGCGCTGCAACTGCAGGCTCAACGAAAACAATTGAGGAGAAAGCAAAGAGAGCCCCTATCGCGATGACAGAGGCTCCCTTTAGCATTCTTTGATTTTCTATTTAGCGAGGAACTTCAACCTCATCCAAGCGAACTGCTTCGCCTGAACCTGTATCAAACGGTGTGAGGTCGTATTCATCGTAGTTAGCGTAGACAGCTGCCTTCGCTTCCTCTGTTGGCTCGACGCGGATATTGCGGTAACGGGCAAGGCCTGTTCCTGCAGGGATCAACTTACCGATGATGACGTTCTCCTTGAGTCCGAGCAATGGATCGCTCTTCTCTGAGAGTGCTGCATCTGTAAGAACGCGAGTTGTCTCCTGGAATGAAGCCGCTGACAACCATGACTCAGTTGCAAGAGATGCCTTGGTGATACCCATAAGTTCTGGGCGACCTGATGCAGCCTTAACGCCTGATGTCACTGCCTTACGGTTTTCAGCCATAAAGCGGTTGTGCTCAACGAGCTCACCTGGAAGGAGATCTGTCTCGCCAGCTTCAAGAACTGTGATGCGCTTGAGCATCTGACGAACGATTACCTCGATGTGCTTATCGTGAATTCCTACGCCCTGTGAACGGTAAACACCCTGAATTTCATTAACCAGGTGAATCTGTGTTGCACGTGGGCCGAGGATACGAAGTACCTGCTTTGGATCGATAGCGCCGACGACCATCTTCTGGCCGACTTCAACGCGCTGTCCTTCCTCTACGAGAAGCTTCTGACGACGTGTGATTGGGTAAGCAACTTCTTCTCCACCATCATCTGGTGTTACGACGATCTTCTTACCCTTTGCATCCTCACGGAATGAAACAACGCCCGCTGCCTCTGCGATTGGCGCAACACCCTTAGGTGTACGTGCCTCGAAGAGCTCGACGATGCGTGGAAGACCATGAGTGATGTCATCTCCTGCAACACCACCGGTGTGGAAGGTACGCATTGTGAGCTGTGTTCCTGGCTCACCAATTGATTGCGCTGCGATGATTCCGACTGCCTCACCGACTGCAACGCGCTGACCTGCAGCGAGTGAACGGCCGTAGCAAGCTGCACACTGTCCAACCTTGCTATCGCAAGTAAGTACAGAGCGAACCTTGATCTCATCGATACCAGCGGCAACAAGTGCATCAATGTCGCGGTCACCAAGATCGGTGCCTGCCTTCATGATGACTGCGCCGTTGTTCTCAACATCTTCAGCCAAAGTACGGCCGTAGACAGATGATTCGACGTGATCGTGCTTAACGAGGTTTCCAGCTTGCTGACGAATAGCAATTGGAAGAGCAAGGCCGCGATCAGTACCGCAATCTTCCTCGCGGATGATTACATCTTGTGCAACGTCGCAGAGACGACGTGTGAGGTAACCAGAGTCAGCTGTACGAAGAGCTGTATCTGCAAGACCCTTACGAGCACCGTGTGTTGAAATAAAGTACTCGAGAACTGAAAGGCCCTCACGGAAGTTTGACTTAATTGGGCGAGGAATAATTTCACCCTTTGGATTCGCTACCAGACCACGCATACCTGCGATCTGACGAATCTGCATCATATTTCCACGAGCACCTGAGAAGACCATCATCCAAACTGGGTTAACGCGAGGGAAGTTCTCTTCCATCTCCTTACCCACTTCAGCTGTTGCCTTTGTCCAGATCTCAATGAGTTCCTGGCGACGCTCGTCATCTGTGATGAGACCCTTTTCGTACTGTGACTGGACCTTATCTGCCTGTGTTTCATAGGTAGCAAGAATTTCAGCCTTACGAGGAGGTGTAACAACATCTTCGATACCGATTGTTGCGCCAGCACGAGTTGCCCAGTGGAAACCGAGTGACTTAAGTGCATCTAGTGTCTGCGCCACTGTGACCTTTGGATAGAACTCAGCAAGACGATCAACGATTACGCCGAGCGCCTTCTTTGTTACATCGTGGTCGATGAATGGGAAGTCAGCAGGAAGTGCCTCGTTGAAGAGTGCGCGACCAATAGTTGTCTCACGAGTTTCACCCTTGATACGAACCTTGATCTTCGCCTGCAATGAGACTGAGTGCTGATCGAAAGCCATGATCGCTTCAGAAACTGAAGAGAATGCGCGGCCTTCACCAATCTCGTTCTCGCGCTCCATTGTGAGGTAGTAGAGACCAAGAACCATGTCCTGTGTAGGAGATGTAATTGGACGACCGTTAGCTGGTGACAAGATGTTATTTGAAGACAACATCAAGATACGAGCTTCAGCCTGTGCCTCTGCAGACAATGGAAGGTGAACAGCCATCTGGTCACCGTCGAAGTCAGCGTTAAATGCTGTACATACGAGTGGGTGAATCTGAATAGCCTTACCTTCAACCAACTGTGGTTCGAACGCCTGGATACCCAAACGGTGAAGAGTTGGTGCGCGGTTGAGGAGCACTGGATGCTCAGCAATCACTTCTTCGAGAACATCCCACACGACTGGACGAGCACGCTCGACCATACGCTTTGCAGACTTAATGTTCTGCGCGTGGTTTAGATCAACAAGTCGCTTCATTACGAATGGCTTGAAGAGTTCAAGAGCCATCTGCTTTGGAAGACCGCACTGGTGAAGCTTCAACTGTGGGCCAACAACAATTACAGAACGACCTGAGTAGTCAACGCGCTTACCGAGAAGGTTCTGACGGAAGCGACCCTGCTTACCCTTAAGCATGTCTGAAAGTGACTTAAGTGCACGGTTACCTGGACCTGTAACTGGACGACCACGACGACCGTTATCGAATAGCGAGTCAACAGCTTCCTGCAACATACGCTTTTCGTTATTAACGATGATCTCTGGTGCACCGAGATCAGCGAGACGCTTCAAACGGTTGTTACGGTTGATAACGCGGCGATAGAGATCGTTGAGATCTGAAGTCGCAAAACGTCCACCATCGAGCTGAACCATTGGACGTAGATCCGGTGGAATAACTGGAACGCAATCAAG
This sequence comes from Actinomycetes bacterium, assembly GCA_041303595.1. GTDB lineage: Bacteria > Actinomycetota > Actinomycetes > Nanopelagicales > Nanopelagicaceae > Planktophila. The sequence continues at coordinate 10,581 of JBFYOW010000026.1, read as the reverse complement.
CACCATTGATGCTGGATTGTTAGTGGTTGTCATGAATGCATTGACGACCTTAAGGCGCTTGATAGCGCGAGTCTTCTTTGCACCCTTACCGTTTTCAGACAGGTCTGTGAGCATTGCATGCTCTGTCTCGAGATCGAATGTCTCAAGGCGCTTCTTGATTGCCGCAGCACCCATATCGCCCTTGAAGTACATTCCATAACGATCACGCATCTCGCGGTAGAGGTTCTCATCACCTTCGAGATCCTGAACCTTGAGGTTCTTAAAGCGGACCCAGACATCCTCAAGACGCGCGATCTCACGATCTGCACGCTCACGGATTGCCTTGAGCTCACGCTCTGCTGATTCGCGAACCTTGCGCTTTACATCTGACTTTGCATCATCCTTCTCGAGTTCTTCAAGATCCTGCTCGAGCTTCTTCTGACGTGCATCAAGATCTACATCGCGCTTTGTCTCGATCTTCTTGCGATCGTTAGCAAGCTTCTTCTCATTCTGTGCACGATCTTCTTCACGCGCTTCATCATTGACCTCAGTGATCATGTAAGCAGCGAAGTAGATGACCTTTTCAAGGTCTTTTGGTGCAAGGTCAAGAAGGTAGCCAAGACGTGATGGAACGCCCTTGAAGTACCAGATGTGAGTTACAGGAGCTGCAAGCTCAATGTGACCCATGCGCTCACGGCGAACCTTTGCACGTGTTACTTCAACACCGCAACGCTCGCAGATGATTCCCTTAAAGCGGACGCGCTTGTACTTACCGCAATAACATTCCCAGTCACGAGTTGGACCGAAGATCTTCTCATCGAAGAGGCCGTCCTTCTCTGGCTTGAGTGTGCGGTAGTTGATTGTCTCTGGCTTCTTTACTTCGCCGAAAGACCAATCACGAATGTTCTGTGCCGATGCGAGACCGATACGAAGTTCATCAAAGAAATTTACATCTAACATTTTCGTCTCCTTAGATTTCTTCTACTGAGCTTGGCTCAACTCGTGACAAGTTGATACCTAGTTCTTCGGCTGCACGGAAAATTTCTTCATCGTTATCGCGCATTTCAATTGCGACACCTTCTGAAGAGAGAACTTCAACATTGAGGCAGAGTGACTGCATCTCCTTGATAAGTACCTTGAATGATTCTGGGATACCTGGTTCAGGAATGTTTTCGCCCTTAACGATTGCTTCGTAGACCTTGACGCGACCTAGAACATCGTCAGACTTAATTGTGAGAAGTTCCTGAAGTGTGTAAGCAGCACCGTACGCTTCAAGTGCCCACACCTCCATCTCACCAAAGCGCTGACCACCGAACTGAGCCTTACCACCAAGTGGCTGCTGAGTAATCATTGAGTATGGACCAGTTGAACGTGCGTGGATCTTGTCATCTACCAAGTGGTGGAGCTTCAAGATGTACATGTATCCAACTGAAATTGGAGTTGGGTATGGCTCGCCAGAACGGCCGTCGAACAACTTAGCCTTTCCTGACTTACCAATGAGCTGCAAACCATCGCGGTTTGGAAGAGTTGATGAGAGAAGACCTGAGATCTCATCTTCAAGTGCACCGTCGAAGACTGGTGTAGCAAGGTTTGTTCCCGGCTCACCCTTCTCTGCACCGATTGCCTTGAGGTGATCTGCCCATGCTTCGCCGACACCTGAAACATCCCAACCGGTCTTTGCGACCCAGCCGAGGTGCATTTCAAGAACCTGTCCAACGTTCATACGTCCTGGAACACCAAGTGGGTTCAAGACAACATCGACTGGAGTTCCATCTTCAAGGAATGGCATATCTTCAACAGGGAGGATCTTTGAGATAACACCCTTGTTACCGTGGCGACCAGCAAGCTTGTCTCCATCTTGAATCTTGCGCTTCTGTGCAACGTAAACACGGACGAGCTGGTTAACACCGGCTGGAAGTTCGAATCCTTCTTCAGATTCGAAGATCTTTACGCCGATAACCTTGCCGCTTTCACCGTGTGGAACCTTGAGAGATGTATCGCGAACTTCGCGAGCCTTCTCACCGAAGATTGCACGGAGCAAGCGCTCTTCTGGTGTGAGTTCGGTTTCTCCCTTAGGAGTTACCTTTCCAACCAAGATATCGCCTGGCACAACATCTGCACCTACGCGAATGATTCCGCGCTCATCGAGATCTGCAAGGACCTCTTCTGAAACGTTAGGGATATCGCGAGTGATTTCTTCAGCACCGAGCTTTGTATCGCGCGCATCGACTTCGTACTCTTCAATGTGAATTGAAGTAAGTACATCGTCCTGCACGAGGCGCTGTGAAAGGATGATCGCATCTTCGTAGTTGTGACCTTCCCATGACATAAATGCCACGAGGAGGTTCTTACCAAGAGCCATTTCGCCATTTTCGGTACATGGACCATCAGCGATTACAGAGCCAACTTCTAGCTTCTGACCCTGAGATACAACGACCTTCTGGTTGTATGAAGTTCCCTGGTTTGAACGTGAGAACTTGCGAAGTGTGTATGTCTGATAAGTGCTGTCATCCGCCATCACTGTTACCTCGTCAGCAGTTACATTTGTAACAACACCTGACTTAGTTGCAGTGATTACATCGCCAGCATCAACAGCTGCACGGAACTCTTGACCTGTACCGATAAATGGCGCTTCTGCGCGCATCAATGGAACAGACTGACGCATCATGTTAGAACCCATGAGTGCGCGGTTCGCATCATCGTGCTCAAGGAACGGAATCATTGCTGTTGCAACAGAAACCATCTGGCGCGGTGAAACGTCCATGTAATCAACTTCGTCAGCAAGAATGTATTCAACTTCTCCACCACGACGGCGAACAAGTACACGCTCTTCTGCAAAGTGATTATCTGCTGTCAATGGAGCATTAGCCTGAGCGATGATGTGCTCATCTTCTTCATCTGCAGTGAGGTAATCAACTGCATCTGAAACCTTGCCCTTGTTGACCTTGCGATAAGGAGTTTCAATAAATCCAAAAGCTGTTACGCGAGCATATGTTGCAAGTGAACCGATAAGACCAATGTTTGGTCCTTCAGGAGTTTCAATTGGGCACATACGTCCGTAGTGAGATGGGTGAACGTCACGAACTTCGAAGCCCGCGCGGTCACGTGAGAGACCACCAGGTCCGAGCGCTGAAAGACGACGCTTGTGTGTAAGACCCGACAATGGGTTTGTCTGATCCATGAACTGTGACAACTGAGATGTTCCGAAGAACTCCTTAATTGATGCAACAACCGGACGGATGTTGATCAAAGTCTGTGGAGTAATTGCTTCCACATCCTGTGTTGTCATGCGCTCACGAACAACGCGCTCCATACGTGAGAGACCGATACGTACCTGGTTCTGAATGAGCTCACCAACGGTACGAAGACGACGGTTACCGAAGTGATCGATATCGTCCTTCTCTACGCGAACTTCGCGGCCATAATCCAATGTGAGATCGCCACGGTGCAACGCAACGAGGTAGCGAAGTGTTGCGACGATGTCAGAGATTGAAAGAAGTGTCTGATCTAGTGCAAGCTCCATGCCGAGCTTCTTGTTCACCTTAAAGCGACCGACCTTGGCCAAGTCGTAACGCTTAGGGTTGAAGTAGAGGTTCTCAATAAGGTTCTGTGCAGCTTCCTTTGTAGGAGGCTCACCTGGACGCATCTTGCGATAGATATCGAGAAGAGCTTCGTCCTGTGTCTTAACAGAATCCTTTTCAAGTGTTGCCATCATTGATTCGAAGTCACCAAACTCTTCACGAATTTGTTCTTCAGTCCAACCGAGAGCCTTGAGGAATACTGTTACTGACTGCTTACGCTTGCGGTCGATACGAACGCCAACGAGATCCTTCTTATCAACTTCGAATTCAAGCCAAGCACCACGGCTTGGGATGATCTTCGCTGTGAATACATCTTTGTCAGATGTCTTCTCAATGTTGCGTTCGAAGTAAACGCCTGGTGAGCGAACAATCTGTGAAACAACGACGCGCTCTGTTCCGTTAATTACGAAAGTTCCGCGAGGTGTCATAACAGGGAAGTCACCCATGAATACTGTCTGAGACTTGATTTCGCCAGTCTCGTTATTTGTGAACTCTGCAGTCACGAAGAGTGGCTGCGCGTAAGTCATATCGCGCTCTTTGCACTCTTCAATTGAATACTTAGGCGGCTCGAAGCGGTGGTCACGGAATGAGAGTGACATCGTTCCTTGGAAGTCTTCGATTGGTGAAATCTCTTCAAAGATTTCTTCCAAACCGGACTTCGATGGAAGTTCTCCACGGCTTGTGCTGGCATCTGCCAAGCGAGCGCGCCATAGATCGTTACCGAGTAACCAATCAACGCTTTCGACCTGGAGTGCAAGAAGATTTGGAACCTCTAGAGGTTCACGAATCTTTGCAAATGAAATACGACGGGGTGCAACTGAACTCTTTTTCGCGGCCAAGAGATGTCCTTTCAGACAAAGTTCAAACATTTGTGGGAACGCACAACTAGAAGGTCGCCGCCGCTATATGCAAAGACCCTCTGGTAGTAAAAATGCGAACCCCAAGAGTATCGGCTCACCCCTGAGCGTGGCAAACCGGGGGCTTATACCCCCAAATCCCCTACTTTGTCTCGAATATCCACAGAAATATGGGCTGACTAACCCTTAGGGGATTTCCTCACACCCCTTAGGCTGAGCCCATGATCAGGCAGATGGGTCGATTTGGGCTCGTTTTAGCCCTAGCCTCGACCTATCTTTTGCAATTATCCATACCCGTCGCACAGGCGGCAAATGTCACTTTCTCGGCCGCCTTTACTCAGGGAGCTGGAGCTAGCACAACGGCCATGAATGCATGGGAGACCTTTCGATCACAATTAACGGGTAGCTATAACTCATTTACTTGGTCAAGTACTAACGGGAATTCAATCACCGTTACAGACTCAGTCAAAGTTCAAAGATTGGCAAATGCATTAAAGAATGCAAGTGTCGTGAATGAAACGATTGGTACCAATACCTGGTACGTAGGAACCGGATGTGGAGCAGTTGCTGGCTATGCAGTAGCGGTTGAGTTTTCAAATGTCTCAAGTTGCAATTCTTCTAGTACGTATGCCCTTCGCCCAATAATCGGAACTAGCAACTCAAACTGGGGCGGGACCAATGAATATACAATTAATGCTCCTTCACAAACTATAACTTTGACTTTTTTTGAAAATGCGCCTGCCGCAACAACGTTTACCACCTCGCAGGCAACTCCTACAAATATCAATACGGGTGCAACTCTGACTTACTCCCTCGTGCTTTCCCAGACAGTGTCAGATTTATCCACCTCAGACTTCCAGTTGGGAGGAAGTTCAACCTGTAATTCTCCAGTTGGCTTAAGTGGTTCGGGAACGAGTTATTCGGTCACGCTCACTAATTGCAGCGAAGGAACTGTAATTCTGCAATTAAAAGCTAATTCGGTTACCGGTTCTACCACTACTGGACCTTCTACCGTTGCATCGGCAAACACCATTGTTATCGACCGAACGGCACCAACAATTTCGAGTGTTACGGCACCCGCAAACCAAACCTATGTTCCTGGCAATTCGATTTCATTTACTCTCAACATGTCGGAGACGGTAACTGTTAGTGGAACTCCGCGACTCTCATTAACAATTGGCTCTACAACGCGCTATGCCACTTACTCTTCAGGAAGCAATAGCCGGGCACTCATATTTACCTACACAGTGCAGTCGTCTACAAGTGATATCGACTTAGACGGAATAACGCTGAGTACTCCCCTAGAACTCAATAGTGGATCTATCTCCGATTTAGCATCTAATGCACTCAGTAATTTGGCGGTTTCAACGAGCTCTCTCACCTCAGTCTTAGTTGCACAACCAGCCGCGGCACCCACTATTGATTCGATAACCGCAACAAGCGGACAACTAGCCATTTACTTCACACCTGGTGCTGCTCGAGGTTCTACAACAACTACCTATCAATATTCATCCAACGGTGGCGCATTCACCAACCGAGCCAATGGAACGACTGCCTCTCCGTTGATCATCACCGGGCTCAGCAATGGAACCGGTTACACCATTCGACTTCGTGCGACAACCAATGCAGGAGCAGGAGAATCCTCAACTGCAGTCACAGAGACACCAACATCTATTTCAGTAACTGGTGACTCCACGTTGGTGCTTACCTACGGAAATTCAGCTTCGACCGGAACATACTCTGCAACCGGGGGTACAAATACATACACATGGTCTTTGGGATCATCGCTCACGGGAGTAACTCTCTCCGGAACGACTGTTACAGCATCTGCTTCAACACCAGCTGGCACTTATTCTCAAACGGTGCGCGCAACTGATGGAAATAGCCAGGTCGGATCAAAGTCGTTAACGATTACCGTAAATAAAGCTTCAACTTCAATCTCAATTGCACTTCCGAATTCATCTTCCACTGCTGCCCTTGGTGGAGCAATCACAATTACTGCCACTGTTCCTCGGGCAGGTGCCGTGAACTTCATGCTAGGTGGTTCAACTATTTCTGGTTGCGGTTCTGCTTCTGCTGCATCTATAACAGCGACTTGTTTATGGACGCCTGGTGCGCTTGGTTCTGTCTCACTGACTGCAACTTTCACGCCTACCGACTCTGCTAACTTTGAAACATCAACAACATCAACACTTTCAATCACGGTGGTCAATGGAGTCTCTTCGGTAACCCTCTCGCTGGCTGGCGGAACAACCACTCCCCCTAAAGGCAAAATAATCAACATCATTGCTGCCATTGATCAGGCTGGCAAAGTTTCATTCTTTATCGATGGCAAGCGAATTCCTGGATGCCAGAATATGAGCGCTTCAATCGGCAATAAGAGTTGTGCGTGGAAGCCAGCAGTGCAGAAGCAGGTAAATCTCACTGCCACTTTGGTGCCCACAAATAACGTTTACAACAGATCTCAATCTTCTCTTACTGTCAGGGTCATCAAGCGAACTGGACTTCGTTAATTTCAAGCAAAGAAAAACCCCGCACCTTTCGGTACGGGGTTCTCTTGTAAGTAAGACGGAATTACTTAGATTCCTTAAATTACTTAAGTGTGACCTTTGCGCCAGCTGCTTCGAGAGCTGCCTTTGCCTTGTCTGCTGTCTCCTTGTTGGCCTTCTCGAGGAGAACTGCTGGAGTCGCATCAACGAGATCCTTAGCTTCCTTAAGTCCGAGAGCACCGTTGAGGTTACGTACTTCCTTGATAACTGCAATCTTCTGTGAGCCTGCATCTTCGAGGATAACTGTGAACTCATCCTGTCCACCAGCATCTGCGCCTGCTGCTGCGCCGCCTGCTGCTGCAACTGCTACTGGAGCTGCTGCTGTGACATCGAATTCTTCTTCAAATGCCTTAACGAACTCTGAGAGCTCGACAAGTGTCATTTCCTTGAACTGTGACATTAAGTCTGCCTGTGAAAGCTTTGCCATTTTTATAGTTTCCTTTTCTTTATTCCGCTGGAGTTTCTGTTGCTTCCGCAACTGGTGCCTCTGTTGCATCAGCAACTTCAGCGACTGCTTCTGCAGCTGGTGCTGCTTCTTCAGTTACAACTGTTTCTTCTACTACTGCTGCAGGTGCAGCCTCAGCGACAGGAGCTGGTGCGCCAGCCTCCATCTTGATGCGAAGTGCATCGAAGGTACGCGCTGCCTTAGCAAGCGATCCCTTCATAGCACCAGCAAGCTTTGCAAGAAGTACTTCGCGTGACTCGAGGTCCGCGAGCTTCATAATCTCTGCTGCTGTAACGAACTTGCCTTCGTAGATTCCACCCTTGATAACAAGTAGTGGGTTCTCCTTCTGGAAGTTCTTCATGTTACGAGCTGCATCGATTGCATCGCCCTTGATGAATGCAAGCGCTGATGGACCAGCAAGGAGATCATCTGCGATCTCTACGCCGGCATTCTTTGCTGCAATCTTGGTGAGTGTGTTCTTTACGACGCTGTACTTGGTATCTGGACCAAGTGAGCGGCGTAGCGCCTTCATCGAAGTCACGGTAAGACCGCGATATTCGGTGAGGTATGTCGCTGTAGCTGACTTGAAATCTTCAGTCAGTTCAGCAACTGCTGCTACTTTATCTGGGCGAGCCATTCGGTTCACCTTTCGCTAGATATTCACGCGATGGTCGCTTTCGCTCTATCGCTTGGAAATGGTGACCACATAAAAAAAATCCGTGACGCGTAAATGCGCACGGATTAATGTGAACACCTACGCGGGCTGAGATTCCTCATTTATCTTAAAACCTTGCGGCTTCAAGACCTGCGGTCTTTGGTTATGGGGATACTTTAAAGGCGGGCTCCCCCGAGGGTCAAATTGAGCGTGAAATACGGCTTGCTTTACGGACCGCCAAGGTAGAGGCGATGATCGAGAAGATGACTGCAATCAATACGCCATTGAATTGAGCCTTAGATAGCGCTCCGGCGGCAAGGGCCGTTGAACCGAGAACGAATGAAAATTCCCCTACTTGGCTCAAGCCAACAGCGAGCTGTGCACTGCTATCGCCAATATTCCGGAAATGAGCGAGCAGCAATGCAGGAATTGTCTTCAAGAGAACCATCAATGCAATCAAGATGGCGGCAAATGGCAGTGACTCAAGAATAAGGTCTGGATCGACCAAGCTTCCGATTACTACAAAGAAGAGAACCTGGAAGAGATCTTTAAATGGCAGAACAGCCTTACGCACATTATCTGTATCCCTGCTCTGGTTAATTGCAAGGCCGGCTACGAAACTTGCAAGAGCCATTGGGATATCAAAGAGAACGGTGCCGAGAGCTGCAATAGAGAGACCAATTGCTACGGAGTAAATTAAGAAGAGATCACTCTCCCAGCGCACGATGCGCAGAAGATATGGAAGAAGTCGTGATGCCACTACCGCCAAAATAGTAAACCCAATTAATCCGATAACTGCTCGCACGGGTGACTCATTTGAATTACCCAGAATGGCAATAATAAATGCAGCTAAAGTCACTCCAGTAATGTCTTGGAGGACCGACCACCCTAATAGAGCTTCTTCGGTGGCAACGCTTGTGGTGCGGCGTCGGCTTCGAGTGATGTTGACGATGACAACGCTTGAAGACATAGCAATTGAAAGAGCCAGAAGAGCCGCGCCAAATAGCGGTAGATCGAGTGCGACGAATACAGCGGTACCTAGAACTGTTCCGAGAAGTACTTGTAAAGGAGACGCCCATAAGAGCGAACCGTGCTCATTCTTAATTCTGCGAAGGTCAATTTCGATTCCTACTTCAAAGAGCAGAAGAACGACACCTATGTCGGCGAGAATCATTATCTGATCGCTGTCTGCTACAAATCCAGGAGTGAATGGGGAAACCAATACTCCGGCAAGGAGGTATCCAACGATTGCAGGAAGACCAACTTTGCGAGCCAGTAACCCACCGGTTGCGGCAACGAGAAGCACTGCTCCTACATCGAGGACCAGCGGTGCTGTTTCTACGATTGATGCCATGGCTTAATACTAGGCGGGATAAAAAGATAAGGCCCCGGAATTATCCGACACCTGATTGCGACTATTTCCCAAATACCGCCCCATAAAGATCCACGCCGCGAACTATCTGAATAATCAAGATAAATACGAGAACTCCCAAGATGCGGTAGGTGGTATTCCCAAAAGGTGAATCCTTCCAATCCTTTTCAGGCGAACCTGACATCTTGCCTAACATGGAAAGTATTAGCCCTGGGATTGCAAGGACCACAAATGACCAAGCCAAGAAGTCCCGAGGGCTAGAAAACAACCCTTGAATCCAGTTGGCTGAAATTGTGCCGATGAAGACCATCGCAACCAGCTTAAAGGCACCGCTGGGCAAAATTCGATGGAGGAAAGTGAATCTAGGTAGATGCTTCTCAAAAGTTAAGCCAATAACAGTGGGGAGTGCAAAGAGTATGGTTCCCAAGAGAAGTTTGATGTTAAAGCCAACGAAAGGCGCTGCGAGTTGAACGAACAAGAAGATCTTCAACTCAAGCGCAATTATTTTATGGACAGTATCGGGCTCTTTCATTTCGCCAGCAGTTGCATTCAGACGCGCTGGATATCGATATGTTGCAAAATCTTCCAGGAGCAATCGCACGAAGACAAATACTGCAGTCCAGAAAGCAATATCTCTTGCGTGAAATGAGATAACAAGTTGAACTCCTGCGAGTGCATTGAGTGCTCCGATCAACTTGGACATAGTCCATCCTGATAGAAGTGTGATTAGCGCATAATCAGTAGCACGCTCCCACGAATTGTCGCGATTTTCAGCTAGTCGGCGAAGAGGTCGAACAGCACTTGCCATAAGGGCTGGGGCGTAGAAGATTATAAATAGACCGGCTACGGTCAGAATCTCATCACGAGAAGCAAGATTTCCTGACAGAGCAATACCGACTGCAAAAATAATGCCTGAGAGAAATCCTGCCATTGCATCGAGCGTTGCAACCGCAATTATTGCCATCACAATCCAAATGGCCGGTGGCAGAGCCTGACCTCGGGTGCTGTTCAGTGCCAAAGCACCAAAAATCGCGCCTGGAAATAAAGTCAAGACGGCACGATAACCAAACATTGCACGGAGATAATTGCCGTCAGCAATGGTGCGAGCGACAATCGGGGAATGAGGTGAAACCTTCGTAATCA
>JBFYOW010000025.1:0-14114 GCA_041303595.1 Actinomycetes bacterium | reverse complement strand
GAATCTCTTTCTTTGAACCTGAATATTCGCCGATTTCATCTTCATTGAGAGATGTGCGCTTGAGGAGTTCATCACGCCATTGGCGAGCAGCAACAGTATTTGTAACAAGGATTAACGTTGTTGCCTTTGCATGTGCCATTGCAGCTGCGCCGACAATAGTTTTACCTGCGCCGCAAGGAAGAACGACTACGCCAGAGCCACCGTGCCAGAAACCTTCAGCAGCGTGCTCTTGATATTCGCGAATCTTCCAGCCATCTTGCTTGAGATCGATTGGGTGGGCCTGGCCATCAACATAACCGGCAAAATCTTCTGCAGGCCAACCAAGTCGAAGCAGGGATTGTTTGATTGCACCACGTTGACTTGGATGTACTGCAACGGTTTCGGCATCGATGCGCACGCCCAAGAGCGGCGCAATTTTCTTTGCGCGAATAACTTCTTCCAGCACAGCGGTATCTGTTGTCACAAGAATCAGGCCATGGATTGGATCAGCTTCAAGGCGCAAGCGACCATATCGAGACATCTGCTCTGCTACATCAATTAAGAGAGCGTGCGGTACTGCATAACGAGAATATTTAATGAGGGTATCGATGACCATCTCTGCATCATGGCCAGCTGCACGTGCATTCCATAGTCCAAGGTTGGTGAGTCGATAGGTGTGCATATGTTCTGGTGCACGTTCGAGTTCAGCAAATGGCGCAATTGCACGACGACATTCAACCGAGAGGGGATGGTCGATATCTAATAAGAGCGTCTTATCGCTCTGAACAATGAGTGGTCCGTCGCTCATACGAGAAGCTCTTTAATAAATGCGTGCAGGAAGGCGCTTCGCTCTTCGACAGATGAGAGCTTTACCCACTCATTTGCAGCATGTGCACCGCCACCTACAGCACCTAAACCATCAAGAACTCGAGCGCCTGCTGCTGCCGCAAAGTTTCCATCGCTGGCGCCACCAACTTCTGCTGATCCCAGCGGTGGGATGCCAATACTTGCCGCAACCTTTTCGGCGATTTCATAGAGTTCTTTAGTTGAAGATGGTTGTAGGGGTGGACGATGTAAACCGCCTGCCACTTCTATTCGAGCACCTTCTAACGTTGGCTTAAGAGATTTAATCGCGGCATCAACTCGGCGCAGGTCATCTTCAGAGAATGAACGCGCATCAATTTCTAAGACCGCTAATTCAGGGACAGTATTGATTGTTGTGCCTGACGAAAGAAGAGTAGGAACAACAGTAGTTCCGTGATCTTTATTTTCTAGAGCTGCGAGTGCAAGAATTACATGCGCAACTTCAGTCGTTGCATTGATTCCCTTCTCGGGCTCTAGACCTGCATGGGAAGCTTTTCCATGAACCGAAATCTGGAACATCGCAGTTCCTTTTCGTCCGGTTTTAACTTTCCCATCAAGTGATGCTTCAAGTACTAAGACCGCTGACGCCTTCGATGAAAGATCGCGAATCAGAGCCTTCGATTTGTGGCTACCTATCTCTTCGTCAGTAGTTGCAACTAGTGCAACATCGCCATCAATTCCCTTGAGCGCATAGAGCGCTTGCACAAAGCCAGCTTTCATATCAAATACGCCAGGACCGCGAACAACATCTCCGTCCACGCTCCAAAGTGGAGTGAAAGATCCAATCGGCCAGACGGTGTCGAGATGAGCCAAAATTAAAACTTTGGGAGTTTCGCTACCCCACCAGAAAACAGGGCGGCCTTCAATATCTTTGATCTGCGCTGGCGTTCCAAGAACACGTGTTGCAATATCGCTGGCAAGTTGGACAACAGAGCGGCAGGCATCAAGATCTTCACTCGGAGATTCACACCGGACCAACGCCTCGATTGCAGCCAACATGGGGGTAAGTCTGCCGTATTGGCCGATGTTCTCGCTCGTCATAACGTTGCCACCCCGGTAATTCGTGGAATTCTGAAGGTCAGAACTTCACCAGTGGCGTGATCGCGCGCCATTAATGAGCCTGCGGAAATCTTAAGTGGATCGATGATTCGATGAGAGACAAGACCGTTGTTATCGGCATAGCCAATAGATAATGATTTAGTTGGGTTCTCTCGCAGATGTTTGGTGAGAAGATCAAGAGTCTCATTTGCAGTTGTACGCGGCAATGTGCCAAGTGCTTCCTGAGAGATATCACGCAGGGTGCTCTGCTTGGCCGAAGATTTTTCACCGGTACGGATGCTTCGCAAAGCAACTTCCAGAGTTGAACGCTCAGGGATTTCAAACTCTCCAACAATTCGTGGTGGTCTTGCTTTGCTCTGAGCTCGTGAAACTCTACGGCCGCTGAGGAGGAGACCTTGTGAATCTTCAGCGGCAGGTAAATAACCGGCAGCGCGCAGAATGTTCATTGCATCATGCGCATCATGGGAGCAGATAAGAACTTCTGGAGCGATCCGACGCAATCCGAGAACTTCAATCTTCTTATCCTTAATTATTTGAGTAATCAAAGCGGTATCTTCACAGCGAATAAATGAGGAAGCGATACCAACTCGTAACTTTCCGTGCTTCTTGGAGATATCTCCAATTAAATATTCAAGTGGTTGAGGCACAGGCGTCTTTGAAGTCTTCTTTAAGAAGGCGAGAATCTCTTCTCCGGTACGTCCGTGATCGAGCCCGCGACGCATAGATGCTTCACTAAATCTAAAGACAGTCGCAGCGCCACGAGATTCAATGTCAGCGATGAGATCAAGCTCTTGAGCCACTTCATGTTCTAGTGGGCCAGGAGCGATAGCGGTGTTATCACTCTGAATTAAGATGTGGTCAACCGTCGCTGGTAGATCACTGTCGAGAGTATCTAAATCAGCGCCAGAGAGTATGGCTTTCGCATAATCAGAGAGGGCGCCCTGGCCGGTCATGCCAAGCCACTCGGCTTCACGAAGAATCCAAATCAGATATTCGGAAGGCACTCCACCTGTGCGACGGTATGGCAGGTTCCAGCGAAGTGCAGCTAGAAGTGAATCATGAGTTGGAGATATTGCAGCGTTCTCGTCTAAGAGTGAGAGAACTTTGCGTCGAATTGTTGCAGCAGTACTGCGGTCAAGTTCAGGCCCCATTGGTGCAGTGCCGAGTCCGCTCAAACGCGAGGTAATTAACCAAGCAGAGACCAAATTCTCCCATTTAGTTGAAGCTGATTGAGCCAACCAGGTATCAAATTGGTTGGTCGGCAAGATTCGATCATCAGGATCGATGGTTACTAATCCACTGATGTAAGCGACTTCAATAACAAACGACGCACATTCGACTTCGACTCCAAGATGTTGGGAGAGATCACGTAGATCTCGTACGCCGAGCCCGCCAGCTTTGAGCGCTGAAGGAGGTTCCTGCCCCCAAAAATTTAATACCTCTTCAATCCAACGAAGGAAAGTGGTCACATTTGAGATAGCAGCAAGTTGTACATTTCTCTTAATTACTTCTCTGCCAATAACTTTTGGCTCTTCAATCAATAGTTCTCGATGAACTTTATTTCCGCGAAGATGAAGCGCTACTTCACGATGCAGAACGACGGTCTGTTGATTTACAGGAGAGATAAAGCCTTCATCCAATAACCACTTTAAACCTGGGTTGGGTTTCTGGACGTTGGCGACCGCTCCTCGCGGAGGTCCCCACACCATCGCATCAAGAACTTTCTTGGATGCAGCTGGAGCATCGGCGAGATCTTTTAACTTCAATTTCTTCGGCGCCGCAGGACCAAGACCTGCAATCTCATTACCTAATATTTCGCGAACATTGTTTGGTAGACGATAACCATCATGTCCGATATAAATCAAAGCGCGATCAATCAATGAGGAAAGTGCGAATTTTGCACTTTTATCTGTGCAGGAAAGTAACTCTTTCTCAGTAAAGGGTTCAGCGAGAACAGCCGCCGCTTCAAGGACTTGAAGTTGCCAGCGATTGAGAGAGTCAACGGCGCGCACCAAACTGGGAATTGAGGAAGAGCGAACTGCAAGGCTTGCAATATCAGGAGGTACTGGAGAGGTGAGATCGCATCTACTTTCGAAAAGCGCAATTAACGCTGCATCATCGAGTGAGCGCAGATAATCGGCGTAAGAGCGAATTTCCATAACCTGCCTACATTAGCGGGCGCGGGCGCTTCTAGGCGAATTGAGTTCGGGCGAATTGAGTTCGGGCGAATTGAGTTCGGGCTAATCGAGTTAGCGGCGCTTGCGTGGAACGAAGAGCGCAGCCAGTGCAGCAAGGCGACTAACGGCAGGTCCGAGGAGACGATTGAGGTATCGAGCTCTTCGGAAATCATGAACTGGCCAACCTTCGGCTAGCGCTTTGATTCTAAGGATTGCATCGGGATTAATTGCAGATGGATGCCCAACAGCGGTTAAGAGTGGCAGATCGTTATGGCTATCTGAATATGAAAAACAGTCACCAAGAATATATCCACGTTCTTTTGCCAATTCTGTAACTGCAATCGCTTTCTCAACTCCGTGCAATAAATTTCCATCTAACTCGCCGGTGTAGATGCCATCTTTAATGAGAACTTTGCTGCCGAGCGCTCCAGTAAGACCAAGGCGTTTTGAAATGATGTTTGCCATATCTTGCGGTGCAGCCGTTACCAGCCAGACATCTTCACCTCGTGCTAGATGTTCGCGTGCGATCTCACAGGTGCGCTCCCATAACTTGGGCGAGACGTATTCATCATAGATCTCTTCACCGAGGGCCAAAATGTCAGCGACCTTGTGGCCTCCCACAAAATCAGTGGCTGCCTTTTGAAAACGTTCGATGACATCTTGCTTTTCAGTACCAGTCATGCGAAAGCGAATGTTGGCAACGACAAAGCGAGAGATGTCAGCTTTTGTGAAATAGCCTCGCTGGTACATCCCTCTACCGAGAAAGTAGAGAGTCGACCCACGGACCAGGGTGTTATCTACATCGAAGAAGGCTGCACGTGTGGGTCTGAGCGCCATGTCACTACCTTAGCCATTACTTCAGGGGAAAGCCCTGTGAGTGACGCTTTATGCTTATGCCATGAGTTCAACAGTGCATGTCGTCCGCCATGGTGAGGTCGAAAATCCGCAGAAGATTCTCTACGGCCGCCAACCTGGTTGGCGCCTCTCTGCCCGCGGACAGGAGATGGCAGAGACCCTTGGTGAGTGGTCGAAGTCGATCAATCTTGGTGCGCTACATGTCTCTCCTTTGCAACGCGCGCAAGAGACTGCCGCTCCAATTTCACGTGCACATTCAATTGACATCCATACCGATGATCGATTGATTGAAGCAGCAAATATCTTTGAAGGAAAACCTTTTGGAATTGGAGATGGAGTCTTAAAGCATCCATCCGCATGGCGACACCTTTACAACCCATGGAAGCCATCGTGGGGCGAGCCATATGAAGAGCAGATTAGTCGGATGTTGGCAGCAATCTTTGAAGCGAAAAAAGCTGCGGGAGATAAAGACGCCATAGTCGTCTCACATCAGCTTCCTATCTGGATTCTGCGAAGCGCGATTGAAGGTCGACGCTTGCTACATGATCCACGTAAACGCGAGTGCACCTTGGCATCAGTTACAGGTGTTCATTTTGATGATGAAGGATTAATAACTGGCACCTCTTACTCCGAGCCTGCCGCTCACCTACTACCAAAGAAATAATCGGTTTGGTCATGAAGAAGTTAGTGATTGCATTAACTGCACTCGCGCTTCTTTCTGGATGCGGAAACAATGAGGCTTCTGCTCCGCAAGAAAGTTTTGTTGCTGGTAATGGTGCAACCACATACATCAAGCCTTCAGAACGCATTAAAGCTCCATTGGTATCTGGAATGACTCTCCTCGGATCAAATTACCGATTACCTCAGGATGAGTATGCAGTTATCAATGTTTGGGCTTCTTGGTGCTCACCATGCAGGGCTGAAGAACCAGTGCTTGCAGCGCTAACGGAAAAGTATCCAGAAGTTAATTTTGTAGGAATTTTGACTCGCGATAACCCAGTTAATGCAGAAGCTTTTGTTCGTAAGAATAAGAGCCCATATCCAACCTTGATTGATGATTCAGTCCTTATTGGCTTCAGTAAATCACTGCCCGCAAATGCGATTCCTACGACACTTGTTCTTGATAACAAAGGACGCATTGCTGGAAGAATTTCAGGCATCGTGACTATCGCCTCCCTCTCCGAACTCATCGATAAGGTCGAATCAGAGTGACCAGCTTTGTTGTAGAACAGTTATCAAGTGGCACTCTCATCGCAGCGCTGCCGATAGCTATCTTTGCTGGCCTTATCTCTTTTCTTTCACCTTGTGTTCTGCCATTAGTGCCTGGCTATGTCGCCTATGCGACTGGCTTTTCCTCAACGCGTGGCAAAGTTTTTCTTGGTTCACTGCTCTTCGTTCTCGGTTTCACTGCGCTCTTCGCTTCATACGGTCTCGCTTTTGGTGGTCTAGGCAGCGTCATTGCAACACATGAAGAGACAATTACATTTATCTTGGGACTTTTTACAATTGCTATGGGTGGAATCTTTCTAGGTCTCTTCCCATTCGCACCAACCCTGCAGCCAAAAATCTCAACCACCGGCGGCATCGCTGGCGCGCCACTTTTGGGAGTCATGTTTGGAATCGGTTGGACTCCTTGTATCGGACCCGCCCTTGCCACAGTTCAAACGCTTGCATTCACAGAATCAAGTGCAACACGTGGTGCGATTCTTTCAATCGGATACGGGTTGGGCCTGGGTATTCCATTTATTCTCTCTGGAGTATTTTTAGATCGAAGCCAAGCGCTACGTGCATTCTTCTTAAAGCGAGGATCTCTCATCAGTAAAGTTGGTGGCGCCCTTCTTATTCTGATTGGACTAATGCAGGTCACAGGACTTTGGGCGGATGTAATGATCAATCTCAGATCGCTTATTTCAGAGTTTGCGCCGGTGATTTAATGAATGAAAAAGTAGAAATTCCAGAACTTGGCCTAATTGGCCTTCTTCGTTTTGCTTGGCGACAGCTGACAAGCATGCGAACTGCCCTGATTCTCTTGATGCTGCTCGCTGTAGCGTCGATTCCAGGATCTCTTATTCCTCAAAGAACTAGTAATCCAATTGCTGTCCGAGATTTCTTAGAAGCAAAACCAGAGATCTCAATCTGGTATGAACGCTTCTCGCTCTTTGACGTTTATAGCTCGCCTTGGTTTAGCGCTATCTATATCTTGCTATTCATCTCGTTAATTGGGTGTGTTCTTCCAAGAACTCTTGAACATTTTCATGCGATGCGCACCCTACCTCCACTGACTCCACGCAATCTCAATCGAATGGAGTTTTACTCTAGTTTTGAGGGCAGCGCAGATACTCTCGAACAGGCGCGTTCCTGGTTTAAGAAGAATGGATTTCGAATTCGTGAGGAAAGCGGATCGATTTCGGCTGAGAAAGGTTATCTGCGTGAGACCGGCAATCTACTTTTCCACCTCTCTCTTATCTTTATCTTGATCGGTGTTAGCTTTGGCTCACTCTTCGGCCTGCGCGGGGAAGCAATTGTTAATGTGGGGGAGCGCTTCGTCAATGTTCCTACAAGTTATGACACTCTCGCATTAGGAAAGTTATCAAAGGATTCAGATCTCCCTCAATTTACAATTAGAGTTGATAATTTCATTGCTCAATACAACCCAAAGACAAGTGCGCCACTTGATTACGCAGCAAATGTCACAACAACTATTGATGGTGAAAGTAAAAAACAGACCTTAAAAGTTAATTCACCTCTTACATTTGGAAGTACTCGTGTCTATCTTCAGGCAAATGGTTATTCGCCAATAGTTACCGTGCGAGACTCCCAAGGAAATGTAGCTTTCCAAGGTCCGGTCACCTTCTTGCCCCAAGATGGAAATCTTCGATCGATCGGATCGATTAAAGTTCCTGATGCGAATCCAGAGGTTGGTTTTGTAGCATCCTTCTTACCTACCTATTCTCGAAGCGCCGATGACGGTGGAATATCAATCTACCCACAACTACTTGATCCACGATTGCTCTTCTCGGTTTGGAGCGGTGACCTTGGACTTAACTCAGGTATTCCACAATCCGTTTATCGCATTGATACATCGAAGATGAAAAATTTGGGTCTCGGTGCTCTCAAAATTGGTGAGAGTTTTACTTACCCAGGTGGAACTATCACGCTTGAAGGTGTCGTCCCATGGATTAATCTGCAATTTGTGGAAGACCGCGGTAAAGGTTTTGCTCTCTTTGGCGGCATCTTTGCAATTCTTGGTCTCCTCGCTTCGCTCTACGGCCGCCGCCGCCGCATTTGGGTGCGCATCAATGGATCTCAAGTTGAAGTTGCAGGGCTAGCCAAGAACAATGCTCCTGGGCTTGAAGAAGAAATTGCTCGATTAGTAGAAAGCGTGAAGTAAAGCGATGAATACAACTTGGGCTTATGCCTCAAATAACTTTATCTATTCAGCGATGGCGCTCTACACATTATCTTTTCTAGCCCACGCATTCGAGACAGCATGGGCAGTTCGCGCTCCACAGACAACTGACGAAAATTCAAATCCAGCAAAGACGAAGACCCTTGATTATTCTCGAACTGAGAAAGCTGCTCGGTTAGCAACTGCGTTTTTGGCTCTTGGAACAATTCTCTTACTCGCGGGAATCGTCTCCCGCGGAATTGCTAATGGCCATGCTCCTTGGGGAAATATGTATGAATTCTCCATCACAGGTTCCTTCGCATTCTCTGCCGCTTATTTAGCTGCGCTTCGTAAATACGATTTGCGATGGCTAGGGCTATTTATCTCTTTTGGAATTCTTCTCGCTCTTGGTACAGCAATTACTCTGCTTTATCGAGATAGTGCACCGCTAGTTCCTGCACTTAAATCGCCATGGCTCATCATTCACGTCTCAACTGCAATTATTTGCGGTGGAATATTCTTGCTGGCAAACATTATTGCTGGCGCATATCTCTACCTTGAACGTTACGAAGAGATGGGTGCGCGTCCAGTATGGGCGCTTCGATTTCCTTCGCTAGAAACACTTGATCAACTTTCATATCGCCTCATTGCTTTTGTATTTCCACTTTGGACCTTCTCGGTCATCGCAGGTGCAATTTGGGCCGAAAGCGCTTGGGGTCGTTACTGGGGCTGGGATCCAAAAGAGACTTGGGCTTTTATTACCTGGGTTGCTTATGCTGCTTATCTGCATGCACGCGTAACTGTTGGTTGGCGTGGACGTCGCGCCGCTTGGCTCTGCATATTCGCCGGTTCAACATTCTTATTTAACTATGTATACGTGAATGTATGGGGAACAGGTAAGCACACTTACTCTGGTCTTGATTAATCAGAGTTGGTCAAGTAGTTAGAGCTTTCCCAGAAAATCTGGGTCGTCATCTGGCGGCAAAATACGTGGCTTTGGTCGCTTCAAGCGAGGTTGGCGACTTCCGTTGCGGCCGACAATCAAATACCCAATTGCTCCAAATGGCGTTAACAGCGCGATTAAAAGTAACCAACCCCATTTAGGAAGCTTCTTTATCTGAGTATCTTCACGCATTGCACATTCAACAAAGGCAAAGAGTGTGAGGGCGAGTGAGATTACTAGAAAGAGACCTTGGAACTTAACCATGGCTCAATACTAGTGCGATACTAAAAAGTATGGAGAATTGAAGTTGAAGCTTGCCGGTCTTCGCCAGGTAAGGAATCAAGTCAACGCCTTGTGCTCCGCCGAAGACGCCACGGACTAGAGAGAGCGCCATCGGGGCTGAAAGTAAAGTAAGAAGCAGCCAAGGATCTCCCATGAGAGCGACCGCGATGTAACCGAGCGCAATCAGCGCCGCAAAGAAAATGCGTGATTTGCGATCACCGAAACGGACCGCCAAGGTTCGCTTGCCGGCGGGTTCATCTAAAGCGCGATCTCGAATGTTATTGATAGCAAGGAGCGCGCATGCAAAAGTTCCCATCGAGATAGATGCCAAGAAAGCATCCAGGGTTATCTGCTCTGTTTGCACATAGAACGTTCCGATGGTGGCCACAACGCCAAAGAAGATAAAGACAAATAACTCTCCGAGACCTAAATATCCATACGGATTATTTCCTCCGGTATATCCCCAGGCAGCAAGAATTGCCAGCGCACCTACAAGAATTAACCACCAACTTGTCATGATTGCCAGCGACAAGCCAGATACTGCTCCGATAGCAAAGGATATAAATGCAGCGCTCTTCACTGCATTTGGTGTCGCTAATCCGGAAGCTGTGATTCGAGTAGGACCAACGCGGTTGTTATCTGTTCCGCGAATTCCATCTGAGTAATCGTTTGCGTAGTTCACGCCGACTTGTAGAGAAAGACTAACGATCAGCGCAAGCACCGCGGGAGCCAATGATGCATTGCTTCCAGCCAGGGCAGTGGCAACTACAACCGGTGCAATTGCAGCAGGGAGAGTTCTTGGTCGAGCACCGATAATCCACTTATTCACTCGCCAACCTACCTAACTCTGCTCGATCAATCTTGCCGATACCTTTGAGGGGAAATTCCTTTAGATAATGGAAGCCCTTTACCTTTGCGGCTACGCCGATTTCGCGCGCCAGAAGTTCCTGGACCTCATTTTCGCTGAAATCTTTACCTTCAATAACTGCCAAGTGAATTGCTTGCCCCCACTCTGGATGAGAAATTGCGAATGCAGCACATTGAATATCTGGAAAAGTTTGTGTGATGACTCGTTCTATAGAGGAGAGAGAGACATTCTCGCCACCGGTGATGACAATTTCATCAATTCTGCCTTCAACAATTAATTTTCCGTCATCAATTCGACCAGCATCTGATGTGAAGTACCAGCCATCGCCGTCAACTAATTCATCTGCCAAGACTTTACCTCTCAGTGCAATTCGACCCTTATCACCAATTGCAACTTCAACACCATCGAGAGGCTGGCCGTCATATATACAACCACCAGAAGATTCTGTTGAACCATAAGTCTCAATCACATTTATTCCTTGAGCAACTGCTTCGGCGCGAAGCTGATGAGTGAGCGCGGCGCCACCGACTAGAACAGCTTTGGCAGATTGAAGATGTTGCAAAAGATTTTCATCACCGTTGAGTGCGCGATAGAGCTGAGTCGGGACAATTGCAGTGAAATCAACTTTTGGAAACTTATCTTCGTATCCAATGAGATTTGCGGGAGTAGTGCCGAGCTCGAGAGAGCGAATCAGAACGTTGATGCCGGCAATATGGTTCAGTGGAAGCAACAGCGACCACGTTGCACCAAATTCTGCAGCGAGAAATTTATTTGATGCGCGAGCAGAGGTAAGAAGTGCAGTAGCGGAGAGGCAAATATCCTTAGCAACTCCTGTGCTGCCAGTTGTTCTCACAATCAGAGCGGTCTTTGATGAAGCCTCAGTCGCACCGAAATCTGCCAGAGCAAGTGCGGGGCCATCTGAAACCAGCGCCTTTGCGATACGGGCCATTAATTCGCCGAGGCTCCACGCGGGATCTACGATGCGAACTTCTCTTTGGTGTGACCTTTGCTCCATTGCCCGCGTAGGCTATCGCCCGTAATCAACAATGGAGGAATCGTGAGCAAGCCGATTAAGCGTGATTTTGGTGACCGAACCATCCCTGCGTGGAAGACTGCGCGTGGGGGAGAGAATTTCACCGATATTAAGTATGAAGCCGCCGATGGAATGGCGAAGATTACGATCAATCGCCCAGAAGTTCGAAACGCATTCCGCCCTCAGACAATCATCGAATTGAAAGAGGCATTTGATTTAGCGCGCGATAACACTGAAGTCGGAGTCATTATTTTTACCGGCGAAGGAAGTGAAGCGTTCTGCTCTGGTGGAGATATCAGCGTCCGTGGCGATGATGGATATGTAGGAGATGACGTCGTCGGTCAGCAAGGTATGGGTCGCCTCAATGTGCTCGACCTCCAAGTGCAAATTCGTCGCACGCCAAAACCAGTTGTCGCAATGATTGCTGGTTGGGCGATTGGCGGAGGCCATGTCCTTCATGTTGTCTGCGATCTTTCGATTGCTGCAGATAATGCAAAGTTTGGTCAAACCGGTCCGATGGTTGGTTCATTTGATGGTGGGTACGGTTCAGGGTTGCTTGCACGCAATGTTGGACAGAAGAAGGCACGTGAGATTTGGTTTATGACTCGTCAATATGATGCGCAAGAGGCGCTTGGTATGGGACTTGTTAACACCGTAGTTCCACTTGCAGAACTTGAGGCTGAGACAGTCTCATGGTGTCGAGAGATGTTACAGAACAGTCCTATGGCTCTTCGTCTCCTCAAGGCTTCTATGAATGCAGCAGATGATGGCTTGGCAGGAATTCAACAGCTTGCAGGTGATGCAACGTTGCTCTTCTACTTAAGCGAAGAAGGCCAAGAAGGTCGCGATGCATATAAAGAGAAGCGCAAGCCTGACTTCGGAAAGTTTCCTCGTAGACCGTAAGAGGTCCCCTCTCACTTATGTTTGAACAACTTCTCTCAACTATGCGCGTGGTAGCGCTGCCGATGAAAACCAATTTTCGCGGAGTCACTCTCCGAGAGGTTGCGCTATTTCGTGGCGAATATGGTTGGGGAGAGTTTTCACCGTTTCTTGAATATGGGGATCTTGAGTCTTCACAGTGGCTGGCATCGGCACTAGAGGCAGCAACTTCGCCACGACCTAAGCGATATCGCGAGTCAATCGCTGTCAATGGCACTATTCCGGCGACCAATGATAAAAAAGTCATAGATGATTTAGTTGCCTCATATAACGGTGTAAAAACTTACAAAGTTAAGGTGGGGGAGAATCTCAGCGAAGATATTGCGCGTTTGGCAAGGATTCGCTCACTTGGCCGAAAGATAAATATTCGAATTGATGTCAACGGACTTTGGAGCGTTGATCAAGCCCTCACCAATCTCTATGCCTTTTATGAAAATGTTGGCCCTTTTGAGTATGTGGAACAACCATGTGCGACTCTCGATGAACTACGAGAACTGAAAGCGAAGATTCGGATTCCATTACAGATTGCGGTCGATGAGGTAATCCGCAAGGCCGAAGATCCGTTTTCAGTAGATCTCACAGGAGCTGCAGACATTGTGATGCTCAAAGTGCAACCACTTGGAGGCATTTCACGATCTTTAGCAATCGCTGAGCACCACAAGTTGCCCGTTGTTATCTCGAGCGCTCTTGAAAGCGCTGTTGGTATTCGATACGGACTAGAACTAGCTTCATCGATTGAAGCCCTTCAATTTGATTGCGGCCTTGCAACCGGCTCTCTTGTTGCTCAAGATGTTGGAGATATTCCCGTTCGTGATGGAGCCATGGCAATAAGTGAGTTAGAAGTCAACCTAGAGGGGTTGGAAGTGGCACCAGAGCGCTACGAATGGTGGAAGAATCGAGCCATGCGATGTGCT
This sequence comes from Actinomycetes bacterium, assembly GCA_041303595.1. Lineage (GTDB taxonomy): Bacteria > Actinomycetota > Actinomycetes > Nanopelagicales > Nanopelagicaceae > Planktophila. The sequence continues at coordinate 813 of JBFYOW010000025.1, read as the reverse complement.
GAGATTCTTGGTTTGTAATGAATACATCAACGACTCTCGCGCGCACAATTGTTCGACAGATTATTGAATCTGGAATCTCGGATGTTGTGATTTCGCCCGGCTCTCGTAACGCACCGCTCACAATTGCCTTCTATGAAGCAGCAGCTCAAAAATTAATCACTCTCCACAGTCGTATTGATGAGCGCACCGCAGCATTCTTTGCACTTGGAATTACTAAAGCCACTAACAAGCCAGTGCCAATTGTTTGTACTTCAGGAACCGCAGTTGCTAATTACCATCCAGCAGTTTTAGAAGCCTCTCATTCCAATCTGCCACTCTTGGTTATTACCGCCGATCGCCCAGCTGAATTACGGAAGACAGGCGCCAATCAGACAACTGAACAGGCTCGAATTTTTGGGAAAGCAGTGCGCTACTTCGCAGATGTATCAGGCGCCGCATACCCATTGGAGCTTCCTCTCAACTCACTGAAATCCGGTCCAGTTCACCTCAATATCCAATTCTCAGAACCGCTTAACTCAGATGGCGACAGTGGCTGGCTAGCGGATGTAAAGATAAAAGAGCCCAAGGATTTCAACCGCAAAAGCGCCGGCACCTTCTATACAAAGTCCACTCGTGGCGTTTTAGTTGTTGGACATGATCGTGCAGGTTTATCGGTATCAGCGGTAGCAGAATTTGCTGCGCAACTCGGTTGGCCATTTATCGCTGAAGATCCACTCTCATTTCCAAATGCACTATCGCATGCGAGTCTCTTCTTAACTTCTCAGACGATTTCTGATGATTTAGCACCAGATACAGTGATTGTTATTGGAAGGA
>JBFYOW010000024.1:0-14390 GCA_041303595.1 Actinomycetes bacterium | reverse complement strand
GAGCTATGAAGTTAATGTGATTGCCACTCTTCGAATTACTCAGGCACTACTTCCAGCGATGATCTCTGCTGGCCGCGGACAGGTTGTCTTTGTGACATCAACAGCAGGACACCGTGCCTACGAGAACGGTGGCAGTTATGTTGCAGCAAAATTTGCAGAACGGTCCCTTGCCCACACACTACGTCTAGAGCTCAATGGGCAGCCAATTCGTGTCACAGAGATTGCACCAGGAATGGTGAAGACAGATGAGTTCGCGCTCAATCGATTCGATGGAGATTCAGCGAAAGCGGCAAAAGTTTATGAAGGCGTAGCGGCGCCACTAACTGCTGAAGATGTTGCAGAGTCAATTCGTTGGTCTGTTTCTCTGCCAGAGCATTTCAATGTCGACAGCATGGTTATTCGCCCGGTTGCACAAGCAGCAAACCATAAGGTGCATCGCAAGCTATGACCGTTCTGCTCCGCGCATACCGCCCAGAAGATTTTGACCGTATCTGCGAAATACGTGGGTTAGATACAGAAGAACGGCGGGCACGTTTTCTTACTCGACTAGCAAAACCAGGCGAGTGGTTCGATCACTACCTTCATTTAGCTATTGAATCCGATGGAGTCCTTGTCGGTGATTTTCAGCTTCGCCATTGCAATATGACAACACCTGACGGCGCGCTAGATATGGGCTTGGAGCTTTCAGAAGATTCCAGAGGAAGAGGAATTGGTACTGCGGCTCTGATTGCCGGAACACAATATGCATTTGCAGAGGGAGCGCACAGGGTTCAGGGTTCAACTGCAGAAGACAATCTGGCAATGCGGAGAGCCTTTGAAAAAGCCGGTTGGAAGTTTGAAGGAGTTCTACGTGCGCTCTTTATTGAAGATGGGGTCCCGCAGGATTATTACTCCTACGCGATCACCAAGTTTGATTAACTCTTTTTCTTCTCACTTCTTTATCAATCTTTCCTCCAATTACTTCTTCTTCATTGAACTGGAAGTAGTATCTGAATATGACCCAAAGGCAGGAATACCAAGTTCTTCGGAAATATAAGGATTTCGAAGTCCGCGAATACCTGCCTTGTGTATTGGCTGAGGTTCGAGTCTCTGCCGAGTATTCAGATGCGGGAGGGGCAGCATTTGGCCGCCTTTTCCAATACATTTCAAAAGGAAATAAAGAGTCAAAAAAGATTGCTATGACAGCGCCGGTTATCGCAACTCAAAAGGATTACTCAAAAGCTTTAGATGAATGGTTTGTCTCTTTTGTGATGCCTTCAGGTTCAATTTTCGGGCATCTTCCACATCCCAATGATTCACAAGTGGCACTTCGCGAACTTGGTTCTGAAGTATGTATCGCACTCGCATTTAAAGGGAAAGCAAATAAAGATTTATCAGATCAAAAAATTAGAGAATTGCGTGAAGCGGCTGCCAAAGAAAATATTTCAATGTCGGATGAAACTCGCATCTGTCGCTTTGATCCGCCCTTTAAACCTGGCTTCATGCAGTACAACGAAATCGTGATTCCTATATTTCTTACAGAAGATTAATTATTTAACTACCCGATAAGTATTGAGCGTTGAATCGGTCGCATAAGCGATACGAACTCCAGCATCCTTTGAAGCCTTTAACCCTTGAAGAATCTGAGGGGTTAATACTTCGCCCGGAGCAACTACCGCAACACCTGGGGGATAGGGCGCAATTAAATCTGCGGAGATACGACCTGCTGCACTTGTCGCAGAGACCATCTCTGTCTTTGCAAAGTAAGCATCGCGCATTGATATTCCACGTTCTGGAACAACTGACCAACTGAGTGCAGTTGCACTTTCGCGGCGTTGTTCTTGTAAGCGTTTCAAGATAGGAATGAGAACCTCTGCCAAAGTGTTGAAATCCTTCTCAGTATCGGCAATAGTGGCAAGAAAGACGATTGTGTCGCGGTCTGCCATCTCAACTCTAACGCCGGCGGCCTGAAGTTCTTTCTCAATATCAACACCTGATGCACCAAGTTGTTGAACACGGAGCACAATCTTTGTTGGATCAAAGCGACCTTTTGGGAAATCAGCGGGATAGAGAAAAATCGGAAGTGCAAACTCTGACTGCACCGTCTCTTTAAAGGCGAAAACATTTTTCAAGAGCTGCGAGATAAGTTCTTCGCCGCGACTCTGCAACAGAGCGCGCACACCATCGATGGAAGCAAGTGGTGCACCGGCAGGAGAAGTTGTATGGGTAGTCTCAAAACTTTGCTCAATGCGATCCAAGTTGAGGTACTTACCTTGAGCAATTAAAAGAGCTGATGCGCTGTAGCCAGGAAGCGCTTTATGCACGCTAGTAATCAAAGCATCCGCACCTAACTGGATAGCGTGCTGTGGTAATTCGGGATGGAAACCAAAGTGTCCGCCCCACGCAGCATCAAGGATTACCGGAATAGATTGTGAGTGTGCCACTTCAATGAGTGCGGGCAAATCTGAGAGAGTGCCTAGATAACCAGGTTCGGTTAAGAGAATTGCGATTGGGTTTTCTGTCATCGCTCTCTTGAGTTCCGCGACAGATATACCGATTGGCACACCGGTTGCATCATCGATCTCAGGTGACATCCAGATTGGCTCGAGACCCGCCAAAACCAATGCACTCAAGATTGATCGATGCGCTGTGCGTGATACCGCCACTTTTTCGCCAGGTGCGCCAAGAGCCAGAACGATTGCCTGATTTGCATGGGTTGAACCACCGGTTGAAAAACGTGCGTAATCTGCGCCCCAGAAATCTGCAGCGAGCTTCTCAGCTTTCTTCAGCGTCTGATTGGTTAATTTGATTTCATCTAACCCGCCATAGAGCGGCGTATCGCCATCTACAACCGCGCCGAGGCCGGCGTCGATTTGAGAGGTTCTTTGCTTGTGACCAGGAATTGTGAAAGGAGTACGAACGCTTTCGAAATAAGAAAGATAGGCATCTAATAGCGGAGCGCTGTTGCGGAGGTCACCCATGGCACGAGTCTAACGCTTGGGCTGGCAGAGTATTTATTAGGGTTTAGACTTATTCCATGACTGAAAAACTCCCACAAACACGCCATTTGGTCACTGAGATTCCAGGGCCACTTTCAACTGCTGCCATGCAGCGCCGTAAAGAGGCGGTCTCAGGTGGGCTAGGAACAGCGATTCCAGTCATTATTGAACGAGCATCCGATGCAATTTTGCAGGATATCGATGGCAATCGAATCATCGATCTTGGTGCAGGAATCGGTGTAGTTAATGTCGGAAATTCAGCGCCACTGGTTGTCAAGCGAGTCCAAGAAGCAGTAGCTGCATTTACACACACTAACTTCACAACAGCTCCATACATGGGCTATATCGAAGTCTGTGAAGCGCTCAACCGACTTACCCCAGGAAACTTTAAGAAGAAGTCTATTCTGCAGAATTCAGGTGCAGAGGCAGTCGAAAATGCAATCAAGATTGCACGTCATTACACAAAGCGTCCTGCAATTGTTGTCTTTGAGCATGCATATCACGGCCGCACCAATCTCACGATGGCACTTACTGCAAAGAACGTTCCATATAAGGAGGGCTTCGGTCCTTTTGCAAATGAGATTTACCGATTGCCAATGCCATATTCATATCGTTGGTTAGGCGATCAGGTGACAATTACCGAAGATGCGCTCAAGATGGTTACAACAAAGATTGAGAAAGAGATTGGTGCACATAATGTTGCAGCAATCATCATCGAACCAATTCAGGGAGAAGGTGGATTTATCGTTCCACCTAAGGGATTCTTGCCAGGGCTTTCAAAGTATGCAACAGATAACAAGATTGTCTTTATTGCAGATGAAGTTCAATCTGGATTTGCTCGCACCGGTGATTGGTTTGCTGTCAACAATGAAAATGTTGAGCCAGATATGATCGTGACCGCAAAGGGAATTGCAGGTGGCCTACCACTTGCTGCAGTAACAGCTCGCGCTGAAATCATGGATTCTTCTCATGTCGGTGGCCTTGGTGGCACATATGGTGGAAATCCAATTGCATGTGCAGCATCTCTCGCCGCAATTGAAATCATCGAGAGCGAGAAGTTGGTTGAGCGCGCTCGCCACTTAGAGACAATTCTTGTCTCTGCCCTCAAAGAGATTCAAAGCAAGCATCCCGAAATCGGTGAAATCCGTGGACGTGGTGCGATGATTGCTATCGAACTCGTGAAGGCTGGCACTAAGGATCCAAATCCAGAGCTCATGGCTAAGGTCATTAAGTATTGCCAGAGCAAGGGAGTCTTGATTTTGACTGCCGGCTCATACGGAAACGTCATTCGTTTCTTGCCTCCATTAGTCATCACCGATGAACTACTTAAGGATGCACTTGGAGTTCTCGCTGAAGCTTTTGATTCAGTAGCGTAAGAAATGTCTGCGCCAATCCAGATTGATGTCTGGTCTGATGTCGTCTGCCCATGGTGCTTTATCGGACGTCGACGCCTTGAAAAAGCAATTGCCAACCATGCGAATGGCCGTGAAGTAATCGTTCGTCATCGGGCATTTCAGTTGCAGCCTGATGCTCGTGATGTCGTGCGTACCGATGAGATGCTTGCAAGTAAATACAAAGTTGATAAGGAACAAGTCGCCGCGATGCAGGCCAATGTCTGCTCTGTCGCTGATGGCGAAGGACTTTGTTATGACCTGACCGAGACATATTCTGGAAATACTGCGGACGCCCATCGCTTGATTCTCTGGGCGCAAGAAAGCGGACGGGGCGATGATCTCCTTGAAGCCCTTTACTCTGCTTACTTTGAGAAGAAGAGGTCCATTTTTACTCATGATGATCTCGTGGCAATAGCATCGGAAATCGGAATCGAAGAAAGTGCGGCCCGAAAACTTCTTCAATCTGACCTATTTGCAACCGAAGTGAGCGAGGATCAAAATCTTGCCCACCAGCTTGGGGCTAACGGCGTCCCGTTCTACGTCATCGATATGAAGTTTGGTATCTCAGGGGCTCAGCCTCAGGAGCACTTCGACCGAATCTTTAGCCAGCCAGAATAGTCAGGGTGAGTTTTCACCCCGCAATCTCACCCTATTAGGGGTGATTCTCTCTCCACTTTCTCGCATATTTGCGAGAACCTTCACCCATGCCGGGTGATAAAAATCAGCAAATCACGATTTCGCGCACCCTGATTCCAAACCTGCCGCCTGAGTACCTCTCTCGCAAGCAGCTTTTTCCACTCTTCGATAATGAAATATCTGGGACCACATTCGTCATCGCCCCTGCCGGGTTTGGCAAGACCACTGTCGTCGCCGAGTGGGTTCGGCATCAAGAGAAAGGCGTGATCTGGCTGACCGTTGCAAATGGCGACTCAACCAATGAGATGTCAGCGATGTTGATTGCAGCCACTCGTCGTGTCATCGCCAATTTTGCGCCATGGTTTGAATCCGATCAGCCACTGCGAGCGACTGAAGTTGTTCGCCGATGGGGAAATGAACTTCTTGCAACCGGTAAAGAATTCATCTTTGTTCTCGATAATTTACGTTCTGCTGAGAGTGAAGATGTTGATATTGCAGTCAAACTCATTGAACAATTTCCGAGCAATATCCACTTTGTTGCCATCAGAAATAGTGAGATTCCTGGGATTTACGGAGTTTTATCTTCCCGTGGCCCCATCAAAGTTGTGTCTACCAATGAATTGAGATTTTCTGAGTTGGAGATAGAACAGTATGCAAATAATTTAGGAATTGATCTAACTCCCGAAGCGCTTGAATTGATTCGAGCTGGCTCCGGCTGGCCGGCTGCAACATCACTCCTGATTGCTCATTTACAGGCAGAAGGCAAACCTTCTGAAATTGCAAGAATCATGAGCTCCAGCGTTGAACCTCTGCGAGCACTTGTAATGATTGTTCTCGAAGGTTTGGATGAAAGTATTATTGATGTTTGTGAACGACTTTCAGTTCTTGAATCTTTTACGATTGAAGAAGCAGAGATTCTTCTTGAGGATCTGTATTCATACGATCAATTAAACTCTATCGCTCATCAGGGTGAGATCTTTTCACCTCTACCTGACCCACAAGGCGGTTATAAGTTTTCACCGATGGTTCGACAGGTTCTGGTTGAACGACTACGCAACCGCGGAGAATTAAAAGTTAAACTTCATCAGAGGTTAATTTCACACTTCGAAAACGTCGGCGAGCCAAGTGCGGCGATTGAGCATGCGTTTCTAGCTGGGAATCAGGAGAAAATCACCGAGCTCTTCCCGAACGCTGCACGATTTAAGCAGGCGAGAGGTAGGGGCGGGGAGCTCCGTCGCTGGGCACAATTCGCAGGAATGTCTCCCGTAGATGGCGAACTCAAAAGACTCACTGTCGATATCACCGGTTTGCTCGCAGATTTAGATTTCAGATTAGCGATGAGTGCGATTTCAAAACTTAAGTTGATGGCTGAGAGTTCTGCGCAACCAGAGTTCTTCCGTCAATTTGCAGCAGCGGCATCTATTTACTCTGCTATCTCCCTCGGAAAATTTATTCAGGTTGAGGAAATCTACAAAGAGACTCTGGCGGGAACTGATCTCTGTCAATTAGGGCCAGATGATCAAATAAACCTTTTGAGAGTACTTGCAACCAAGAGATACATCTGGAACGAAGTTGAAGGAGTTGATGAAGCATTCCTCCTTTCGCAAAAATTATGCAAAGAGACCTCTCTGGCTACTTCACACACGTTCTTGTTGGCAATTCAAGCGATGTCTCTTCATCAGAAGGGCGAATATCGACGAGCCTATGAAGCAGCCAGCCTTGCCCTCAACCAATATCATCGAAATCGGTTTGTTGGAAATCATGGTCCACTCGATGCGATGTATGTCATGGGTCGTTGCTTGCTTGAATTTTCTAGACCACAAGAAGCTTTGGCTTTATTTGAAAAAATAAGAGAGATGGCATATCAGTGGAAGCAATGGCATTGGTTTTTCAATGCAGATAAGCACATTATTGAGTATTTAACTTATAAAGGAAATCAAAGAGAAGCTCTCGAGCGCATAAAGAAAGAGCGCGAGTTTGTATCCTCGTTTGATGTTGAGCACAAGTTAGACGAAATTATTGATCTCAACGAAATGAATATACGTAGAAACCTTAAAGATTTTGACCGTCTAGAAAAGTTAGTGAATCGAGCGCCTAATATTCGAGATACTCAGCAATTTAGAATGGCAGTTGATGAATATCGAGGCAGGAAGAATGTCCATGATGATGCCAGGAACCTCCCCGGAAAATACCCTCGAGACCAGATTTGGAAGCACCTGACGGAGGCATCTCTCAATATTGATTCAGATCAGCTTGCACTTCTGGCGATGCAGAAAGCGCTCAAAATTGGGTCCGAAGTGGGTGCGAAAGAGACCTTCCTGCGTCAACGCGATGAGATGGGAAACCTCATTATTCGCATCGCAAATGACTACCCAACTGTTTATAACGAGGAACTGGCCACTGCCATGGCGGCGAGAATGAAAGAGCGAGGAAGCAATATGACTGTCGGACATCAAGCGCTAACAAAGCGTGAGCTTGAAATTTTGCGCCAACTTTCTACTGGCCGAACACTCACTGTGATTGCTGGCGAACTTCACATCTCACAGAACACAATGAAAACCCACCTCAAGAACTTGTATAAGAAACTTGGGGCCGATGGTCGTAATGATGCAGTCGAAAAGGCAAAGGCGCTCTTTCTCTTATAAGAACTCAGGCATGGAATACTAGGTGGCGTGTATGAGCCGACTATTGAAACCAAGCGCTTAGAGCTCCACCACATTCCTGTTGCTGGCCTGATATCTCTCTTCGAGGAGAAGAACGATTCGCTGGCTATTGCTGGTAGGGGTTTCACCAATCCTTATCGAAATCTCATCGAAGATTCTGGCCCACTTGCTTGGCGAGTTCCACAAGTCAAGGTGGATCCATCAACTAATAAGTGGTTCGTACGTTTTATCGTCCTTCGCGAAAGTAACGAGATTATTGGAAGCACCAGTTTTCACGGGATCTCGGATGAAGCGGGCATGATGGAGATTGGCATTGGCATCGAAGAAAAATTCTGGAGCAAGGGGTATGCAAGTGAAGCGCTGCTAGGAATGTGGAGATGGGTTGTTACCCACCCTGAAGTAAAGACTCTTCGATACACGGTAAGTCCGACCAATACTCCTTCAGTTAAAATTATCGAGAAGTTTGCTTTTCACCATCAAGGCCAGCAGATGGATGAGATTGATGGGCCAGAAGATATCTATGAGATGTCAGCTGAAGAGTTCTTAGAAAAATGGGGGAGCGCCTGATGAGCGATGAGTTCGATGAGATCGTGGCAGATATTGAAGATGAACTAGACCTCACGCTCTATACCGATAGCGATGAACTTGCAGATGAAGTAACTGCCCAAATCTTGCTCGCAATCGAGGCCGGGCTCTTAGCAAAAGGTGAGTTTCATCTAGTGCTGACGGGCGGAACTCTTGGAGTGCAAATATCTGAGGGGCTCTGCGCTGCATGGAACGCAGCGCCAGAGATGTATGAAGGACTTCATATCTGGTGGAGTGATGAACGTTTCGTTGACCTCGAAAGTAACGAGCGAAATGCTGCTCCTCTACATAGCGCGCTACGTAACAGAAAGATTGTGCTCCATGAATCTCTAGCGCCAAATACTCCAGCGACAATCGATGAGGCAGTTGACGATTACATTGCAGCGCTAAAGTCCGTGAAGATTGATCTCAATATTCTTGGAGTCGGACCCGATGGCCACGTGGCCTCTCTCTTTCCAGGTATTGCAGATATTGATGATCAGCGAGATATTTTTGCAATCACTGATTCACCAAAGCCACCGGCATCTCGTATCTCGTTTACAATGAAATTTATTAATGAGGCTCGTGAGGTCTGGATTGTTGCCGCCGGCGAGAGCAAGGCCGTGGCAGTGGCGAAAATCATTGAGGGAGATTTATCGATACCGGCGAGTTTTGTCAGTGGGCAGGAGCGCACACGCCTTATCGTTGACCAGGCAGCATTCTTTACCGAGTAATTTCATCCACTAGACTTATCCTCATATTCGCACGGGTTACCTCAACGATGAGGTCCTTGTTAAACGAAAAAGGCATTCACTGATGAGCACAACTACATTTGGCATGGTCGGACTTGGCCGTATGGGCGCAAATATTGTTCGCCGCCTCCACCGTCACGAGATCACATCTGTTGTCTACGATGTCTCAGCAGATTCAGTGAAGGCGCTCGCCGCCGAAGGCTCTATCGGAGCAAATGATCTTGCAGATATGGCATCAAAGTTGAGCGCTCCCCGCACAGTCTGGGTAATGGTGCCAGCTGGCGTTACGGATTCAACTATTGCTGCTGTGGCAGAAGTTCTCTCTCCAGGCGACACCATCATCGATGGTGGAAATAGTTACTACAAAAATGATTTAAAGAACGCCGAGCTCTTAAAGGCGAAGGGGATTAACTTTGTAGATGTCGGAACCTCTGGTGGCGTCTATGGTCTAGAGCGTGGATATTCATTGATGATTGGTGGAGATGATGCAGTTGTTGCATCCCTCGATCCAATCTTTAAAGCGCTCTGCCCCGGAGTAGAAGCGGCTGAACGCACACATGGCCGTACCGGCGCTCCTTCACAAGCTGAATATGGATACCTTCACTGCGGTCCAACCGGTGCTGGTCACTTTGTAAAGATGATTCACAACGGAATCGAATACGGAATGATGGCGGCATTTGCAGAAGGTCTCGCCATCTTTGAAGCAGCCGATGAGATGACACCTGCATACAACTTAGATATCCCTGAGATTACTGAGGTCTGGCGTCGTGGTTCAGTGGTCGCATCGTGGCTCCTTGATCTCACAGCACAGGCTCTCAATGAATCAAATGAATTAACTGAGTACTCAACAGAGGTAAGCGATAGTGGTGAAGGTCGTTGGACTGTTCAAGCCGCAATTGAGGCAGGAATTCCTGCGCACGTACTCTCTGCCTCACTCTATTCTCGTTTTGCATCACGCAACAATGACGAGTTTGGGAATCGAGTCTTGAGCGCAATGCGTTACAAGTTTGGCGGACATAACGAGAAGCCTAAGTCGACACCAGATAAGGCAAATTAATGAAGGCAGATGTTCTCGTACTTTTTGGCGCTACTGGCGATCTTGCTAAGAAGAAGTTATTCCCAGCTCTCTATGATCTAGAAGAACTTGGTCAGTTGGATATGCCAGTCGTTGGTGTGGCATCATCGAAGTGGACGCAGGAAGTTTTTCGCAACAATGTTGAGAGCGCAATTCGTGCTCGCAAGTCAGATGCCGATGAAGATATCTTGGCAAAAGTTTGTGATGAGGTTCAGTTGATTGTTGGTGACTACAACAATCCAGAGACCTTTGTTGAACTTGCAGAGGCAATTAAGGGCTACAAACTCCCAGTTATCTACTTGGCGATTGCCCCTGAATTCTTTGCGACCATCACTGCATCCCTGGCTGAGGTTGGAATTACAAAACGTGCGCGTGTTGTTGTTGAAAAGCCTTTCGGCCGCGACCTTGAAACAGCAAAGGCTCTTGATGCCGATTTGAAGAAGTTGCTCCCAGAAGAACAGATTTACCGTATCGACCACTACCTTGGTAAAGAAGCGGTGGAAGATCTCTTAGTCTTCCGCTTTGCAAATACTTTATTCGAGCCAGTATGGAACCGTAATTACGTCTCCAACATTCAGATCACAATGGCAGAGGATTTTGGTATTGATGGTCGAGGCAAGTTCTACGATGGCGTTGGTGCTACTCGTGATGTGCTCCAGAACCACTTGCTACAAGTGCTCACCATGCTCACTATGGAGCCACCGACAAGCATGAGCTCAGAAGATATGCAGAATGAGAAGATCAAAGTGCTCTCTGCAATCCGCGATATCAAAGCTGACGATGTTGTCCGGGGGCAATTTGTTGGCTATCTCAATGAAGAGGGCGTTGCACCGCAATCGGATACCGAGACCTTTGTTGCAATGAAACTCTTTATTGATAACTGGCGCTGGGCCGGAGTTCCTATCTATCTCCGTACCGGTAAGAAAATGCCTGAGACTGTCCTCGAGGTAATTGTTGAATTTAAGCAACCACCACGCGCCCTCTTTGGTAAAGCAGAATCAAACCAAGTTAGATTCCGTCTCGGAAAAGATGATGGCGTAGATATCTCGCTCCAAGCTAAGAAGCCAGGTACAAAATTAGTGTCGGAGACTGTTGATCTCTCGGTTGAGTTCTTTACCGAGTTTGGGGATCGTCAAGGACCTTACGAGCGCTTACTTGGCGCTGCCATGCTGGGAGATCACTTCCGCTTTACTCGTATCGATGCAGTTCTCCACTCATGGGCAATCCTTGATGAGATCTTGAAGCAACCTCATCGTTGCCATCCATACTTTGAAGGAACCTGGGGACCGGAAGAGGCAGATGAATTGATTCCAGGTGGTTGGAACCCAGTCGGTTCTGAAGCGGATGAAATCAAACTCTCACACTGAAAAGCTTTTGTTAATTTGAAGCTTGGCCGCTGCGATGAAGATAGCGGCCCAAGAAATCTGCTTTAAAGTCATAGAAAGTGCCATCCATTAAATGTTGGCGCATCTGATCTACCAAGCGCACGATAAATCGCTCATTATGAATCGTCGCAAGCGTTGCTGCCACCATCTCTTTGCCACGGAATAAGTGGCAGAGATATGCACGGGTGTAGTTCTTGCAGGTATAGCAATCGCACTCATCATCAATCGGATTAAAATCGCGGACGTAGCCAGCATTAGAAACATTGAATCTACCGGTCATTGTGTAGACCGCACTTGTTCGAGCAATACGGGATGCAAGAACGCAGTCGAAGGTATCGACACCATTTTCTACGCCAACAAAGAGATCTTCTGGAGCGCCGATCCCAAGTAAGTGTCGCGGCTTATCTTGCGGCAAGGTCGAGTTAACCCATCCAACGATTGTTCCAAGAGATGCTTTATCGAGGGCGCCACCGATGCCAAATCCATCAAAGGAGATTCCTGATGAATTCATCGACCCTAAATCTGCCGCCGCTTCCTTGCGAAGATCTTCATATTGCGCACCTTGGATAACCCCAAATAGCGCTTGATAAGGCTTATCACTTCGCTCGTCGGTAAGACGCTTATGTTCATCGAGACAACGTATTGCCCAATTATGAGTGCGCTCCATCGCTAGTTCTTGATATGGGCGAGTGTTGTGAAGTGTTGTGCACTCGTCGAATGCAAACATGACATCTGCGCCGATTTTATGTTGGATCTGCATTGAAATCTCGGCGCTAAATCGGTGCATCGATCCGTCGAGGTGAGATTTAAAGGTAACACCTTCATCATCGACATGGGCTAGGCGTTCTTTATTTCCGGCAATTACCTGATCCGAGCGAAAGGTCTGCGCATCCATCGCCAGTACCTTTTTAAATCCAACGCCGAGTGAGAGCACTTGAAAGCCACCGCTGTCGGTAAAGGTTGGCTTATCCCAATTCATAAATGAACCAAGTCCGCCAGCTTCATCGAGTACATCAGGTCCAGGTTGTAGATAGAGATGATAGGCATTGGCAAGGAGCGCTTGTGCACCAAGATCTTCCATCGCACCAGGAAGCACAGATTTAACGGTTGCCTTAGTTCCAACTGGAATGAAGGCTGGAGTTTGAATCTGACCATGGGGCGTCGTAATTGTTCCAACACGAGCCAACCCTTTTTCCGGGGCATGCTTTATCTCGTATTGAAAGCCAGAAGTCATGGCGCATATTCTGGCAGAGTTATCTATTCAGGTTTACACTTCCAGAATGCCTACACTTAAGTTGACCGATGGACGTTTCCTCGAATATTTTGATAATGCAATCTCTTCTACGAGCGCAGTCGTCTTTCATCACGGAACCCCTGGCCATGGCCATGCGTGGGCACAATGGCTAGATCTCTTGGCAGCGCGCGGAATTCGCGCTCTCTCATATAGTCGTGCTGGATATGGAATAAGTGATCGCCATGAAGGTCGCACAGTTCTCTCCAACAACGCTGATATTCGCGAACTTCTCGACAGTTTCGGAATCCAAAGCTTTATCTCAATCGGTTGGTCAGGCGGCGGACCTCATGCTCTAGCCACCACAACAATGGCTGGCAGTAAAGGTGCGATCACACTTGCCGGCGTAGGCGCTTACGGAGTCGATGACCTCGACTTCCTTGCAGGCATGGGTCCAGAAAATGAAGAAGAGTTTGGCGAAGCGCTCAAGGGCGAAGCAGCGATTTCTGCATGGATGGATAAGAACGCAGGAGCATTTAAGAATGTAACCGGCGAACAAGTTCGTGAATCTTTTGGTGGCTTGATCAGCGATGCTGACAAGGAAGTTATCAATGGCAGTTTTGCTGATGAGCTAGCGACCACAATGCGCAAAGGCCTTGCGGTCAGCTTTGATGGCTGGATAGATGACGACATTGCATTTATTCAACCGTGGGGCTTTGATCTCAGCAAAATTTCAGTTCCGGTTTTGATCTGGCAAGGTGATCAGGATTTAATGGTTCCTCATGCGCACTCTTATTGGTTAGAGAAACATATTCCAACTGGCAAGCTCAACTTTGTACCTGGCCATGGACATATTTCCTTGCTCGTTAAATATGCAGATCAAATTCTTGACCAAGCTCAGGGGCTATTGAAATAAATGCTCTATAAAGAATTTACCGCGATTCTCAATCCACGATCGCGGAAAATGGTGCTGGGCATTGCGCTTAACGCTATCGGCGGGGGAATGACGCTCTCTCTGTTGTTGGTCTATCTCCACGATATGCGCGGGTTTACCAACACCTTTGGTGGCTTACTTCTCTCATGGGGTGCACTTGTTTCATTGACTGCCAGCACACCGATGGGCGCGCTGGTAGATAGGGTCGGTCCGAAGAAGGTAATGATTGGCGGTTTGCTGCTCAATTCAGCAGCTGCTGCATCGTTAGCATTTGTAACAACGCATCTCCATGTAATCCTTGCGCTGACTGCGATAAACATTGCTGGCCAAGCAATCTGGCCGAGCCAGAGCGTGATCCTGACCCGTGTTACACCGGAAGAACATAGACCAAAGATTTTCGGCCTTAACTTTATGTTGCTCAACTTAGGCCTCGGCCTAGGCGGCTTGATTTCTTCATTGATTATCCAAGAAGGGTCGCTTCGTTCATTCCAAATTATGTATTGGGTAGATGGTGCTACTTTTCTGATCTACCTTGGAATCATCCTTACTCTGCACGGCGAGGGAGTCGGTAAGTACATCCCGCAGCCGCATGAGCCACAGCAGGGTACATATCGAGAACTCTTCAAGATAAAGCCACTGATGCTGCTAGGTTCTGGTGGAATCATTCTCTTTACCTTTGGTTACGGCGTTATCCAGGCTGGAGTTCCCATATTTGCAACGCAATATCTTGGACTTTCACCTAAATGGCTCGGTCTCATCTTTGGAGTCAATACTTTAG